>SMWC01000144.1 GCA_004357505.1 Gammaproteobacteria bacterium
ACTCTGGGTTTTTTTGGCGAGCTTTCCGATGGTCGTGACGATGAGCCTCTCAGAGGCAACGGCGAGAGCCAGACTGACGACGACGATGATGATCGCTTGCAGCCAAACGTAGGGCCCGAGCCATGACAGCCACGGCAGGCTCGCATCGGCTAGGGTTTGAATCTGGTCTTCCATGTCAATTAGCACCGACACCAAGAGGGTAAATGATTGCTTCTTCGGCAGCGTTATCCTCCACGGTAGACTCCGGTGAGCCCCGCGAGAATGTCTCGGCCGCGTAGAGGGTCGTCAAGAAGCGTCGCGCGCTGTCGGACGTCGCGAAAGTCGTCGCGGTTAGCGGTTGGGCTTCACCGCCCGGCGAATAGAAATTCCGATTCGCAGCATGGTCCACACCCAGCTTGGCACCTTGAATGGTTGCGCCGGCGAACAGCCCGCGGCTGCGAACGTAGGTATAAAGTTCAGACGCGAACGTCCTGTCCCTAGTGACGGCAAAATTTCGGCCGACCGGACCGGCTGTGGCGGAGGCGTCACTGCCGACTGTGAACTTACCCTCGCCGATATTGCGGACGGAGATCTCATTGCCAAAGACCAGTATCAAGTCCGTAGATTCCGCACCGATCTGCGCGCCGAAGCTGCCGCCCGTCAAAGTAATAAAACTGGGGTTACTCCACTCGCCGTTGTCACTGCGAACGACGACGATACCTTTACCGCGGTGTCCGCCAAAAATGAAGCCGACTCGAATCACACGGGGAATGATTGCAATGCCCTGTGCCTGTTGCAGGAGCTGTGAGGGAATCGCGGTCGCGGGGTCGGTCGTGAATGCATTAAGGACAGCTCCTGCGCTGGCGAGCCGGGCCTCTTCAGCCGTCTGGCCGTAGCTCTGGCTCGAAGGGAGCAGGCCACCGAGCGCTAGCCCGGCCAGAGTGAGTAGTAAACAACGCATGCTGGCGTCCTAGAGATTCGGTGAGTGCAATGTTACCTAAACATCGAGGTCGATGGCGGCTGCGGGTGGGACGGGGCAACCCAGCGTGGCAGCGATGCCTCGAAACAGTTCATGCTCGGCGAGTGTGATGTGGTGGTCATGGCGAATACAGGCGAGCACGGCGGCCAGCACCCGAGCCCTGACGCGAGGTTTCAAGACGGCCAAACGGGCCAGGGCGCCGTCCAGGTCGCCCAGATTGCGGGCGTCGGCCAGCGGTTCGAAGCGCGGTTCAGGGACGCGAGATTTGCGCTTGTTGATGCTCGCGATTCCGCTCCTGAATGCCGCTAGCGCGGCGGTGCTGTTATCGTGGCCGTAGGCTGCGACGCATCGCAACAGTGCCACTAGCGCCGTATTCGGGGACAGGCTGCGCCTTGCCTTCGGTGGCTTCATGCCGGAATTCGGTAAGTCCCAAAGATAGCTCTCCAACAGACGCAGCAACACGTAGTCGAATAACCGCTCGTTCGTGTTGATGTCTGTCAGGCGTTTCAGCAGCGTAGATAAAAACTCCAGTTGCTCGGCAGGCCTCTGTTTTAGCGCGGGCATGGCCAGTTCTAACAACGGCAGCTTCAGCTTGTCGTCCAGATTCTCAAGTTCGTTACGGAGCTTCCCGCAGAGCGCGTTGCGCGCACTACCAAGTTGCTGCTCCAGCAGACTGTCTTGACGTACCCGAATCCGTTCCTCGTCGCCGATCGCAAGCGCCAGTATTAGCAGCAGGCTCGATTCCCTCGAGTGGGCTGCGTGGTAGAGCTCATCGGGAATTGCAAGCCGCAAATCCTTGGCTACTTCGTGCGGCGCGGACTGTCCTGCAGTAGCCAAAATATTCGCTTCGCTTACGGTCCCGCTGCCGCTCGCCAGCGAGTGCACCAGGGCGGCCGTGCCCGAGTCCGCTGCGACAGAGAATGTCGCATCGACCTTAGTGTAATCGCCGGGCGTGAAACTCGGATCAAGTGCCTGGATGCGTTCGTCCAGGGGCGGATGTGTCGCGAACCAGCCGCGAAATGCGTGCGAGCCGCGGGAGAACAGCATGTGTGCGATCTCTTCACTATTTCGCGCGGTGAGCTTGCTCGTAAAGCCGCCAATCTTCTTCAATGCGCTGGCGAGTGCCGAACTGTCTCGCGTGAACTGCACTGCGGAGGCGTCGGCCAGCATCTCGCGCTGACGCGAGACACCCGCCTTGATCAGGCGACCGAAGAAGAGGCCGATGTAACCGATGAGCAGGAATGCCAGACCGACTCCGGCGGCTGCCGCTAGCCCCCCACCGGAACGACTGCGTCGCGTGAAATGCATGCTGTACAACAGCCAACGGCCCATCAGAGCCAGTATCAGGATACCGAACGACAGCCCCATGAGGCGCTGATTCAGGCGCATGTCGCCATTGAGAATATGGCTGAATTCGTGAGCGACCACGCCCTGGAGTTCGGCGCGACTGAGTTTTTCCAGCGCTCCACGGGTTACTGCGATCGCCGCATCGGCGGGCGTCAGCCCGGCTGCAAAGGCATTGATTCCCTGCTCTTCTTCAAGAACGAAGATCTCCGGCACCGGGATACCCGATGCGATGGCCATCTCCTCCACGACATTTAGCAGGCGCTGCCGTAGCGGATCGGAACCCTCGCCCGTGACTTCCGTGGCGCCCAGCATTCGAGCCACCTGACCGCCGCCCCGGGAGAGTGTCGCCGTGCGATAGAGGCTGGCCAGTGAGATAAACAAGGCGGTGAGCGCTGCGACGCCGGCTAACAGTGTGCCGTTCTCTACTATCCAAGCGGCGAACGACCCGCCGTTTATGACCGACTGTGGGCCATACGGGTCCATATACATGCGCAAGATGAACGCAACGACCAAGGTAACGGCCAACACGATTAGTGTTACCGCGAGCAGGAACATCACGACCAAGACTCGCGTAGCACGACGCGAGCGCTCTTGTTGAGTGAAGAAGTCCACGGCCTTAAGTCAGGACGACGGTAGGTTCAGCCGCTAAACGAGACACTCGGCACCTCGCGCTTCTCCTCCTGTTCGATTTTCAGAAACTCCGCATGCTTGAACTTGAAGTTATTTGCGATCAGGCTGTTGGGGAAGTTCTCACGAGCGTTGTTGAAGGACATTACGGCGTCATTAAATGCCTGCCGCGAGAACGCGACCTTGTTTTCGGTTGAAGCGAGTTCTTCCTGAAGTTGCATCATGTTTTGATTGGCCTTCAGGTCGGGGTAGTTCTCCGTAAGCGCGAAGAGTCGTCCTAGTGTGCCGCCGAGCGTGGCTTCCGCGCCTGCCAGTGCCTTGATGGCTTCCGGGTCGGATGGGTCGGCCGCGGCGCGTTTGAGCCCCGAGACCGCTGAGTTGCGCGCGTTGATCACATCGTCCAAAGTGCCTCGCTCGTGGCTCATGTAGCCTTTGACAGCCTCTACGAGGTTGGGAATCAGGTCGTAGCGGCGTGTTAGCTGCACATCGATTTGTGAGAAGCTGTTTTTTACACGGTTGCGAAGGTTGACGAGCTTATTATAGGCGGCGATCGCCCAAATCACGACGACGAGCACAATGCCAAGTACAACGTACAGTTCCATGAACACGCTCCCAAACGGTGGACCGTTGGGGAGCATACGCCCTACTTTTCGCGTTCGCCAACGGAGCCGTTGCCGGTTCGTGGTTTTAGCCGCTTCGCTGCTCTGCTCAACCGCTACACCGTCGGCATGGGGTGCTTGGGTGGGCGACGGCGAAGATCTCATGGGGACGAGAGTTTCGGTCGAACTCTGGCATGAGGACGAGGCACAGGGACAAGCACTGGTGCAGCGAGTCCTGGCGGAATACCGACGCATCGATGCGAGCATGAGCACTTACAAAGCCGATAGCGAAATTTCGATGATCAATCGGACCGCGGCGTTCGGCCCTGTCGTAGCAGGTGAAGAGCTGTTCAACTTAATTAGCCGCTCGGTGGAGCTCTCGACCTTGAGTGCGGGCGCGTTCGACATTACCTATGAGAGCGTAGGTTACCTCTACGACTTCAGAGTCAGGCGGCGTCCAAGCCAGTCCGAGATCGATATTCGTCTCGCTGCTATCGACTATCGGCACATCGTCCTGGACCCGGCGGCCGGGACCGTTGCCTTCGCGCACCCCGAAGTTCGCATCAATCTCGGCGGCATCGCCAAGGGTTACGCGGTGGAGCGGGGCGCCGCGTTACTCCAGGCGGCCGGAGTGACGCACGCGCTACTCAATGCCGGTGGTGACACACGTGTGTTGGGCGACCGCCGTGGCCAACCCTGGATTGTCGGTATTCGACATCCACGAGCCGCCGATCAGGTGGTCACGCGTTTGCCGCTAGTCGACGAAGCGATCTCCACCTCCGGTGACTACGAACGATTTTTTGAGGATGCGGGCCGTCGTTATCATCACATCATCAATCCGATGACGGGCTCTCCGACCGAAGGTATTCTCAGCGTAACGGTCATCGGACCCGACGCGACGCTTACCGATGGACTCTCTACCACGTTGTTTGTTCTAGGCGTAGAGCGAGGTCTGGAATTCATTCGGACACTGCCCGAGTACGAGGCGATTATCGTTGATGCTGCGGGCCGACTTTCCTACTCGGACGGACTCGCGCCGCCCGCAGACTAAAGCGTCTGTGTTAGGCGCGTCCGGCGCGCCTGCAGCCTTCGGGCGCATCACCGCGCCGCACAATAACTTATTGATTTATAGAGGGTATCTCTAGCTGAATCCGGTTCGAATTGAGCTGTGGATGATGCTCCGAGCGCCGCTTCGGGCGATAGGATGAGACCTAGCTCACAGATACCTGACTGACGACAGAATAACGTTTCTTGCCTTGGTGAGCGCTTGTGCGCGATTAAACATAAGTGGCCAACGGCATCCATTCGCTGTAACCCGGTAGTGATGCGCGGGCTTTCGCTGTGGGTCGCATGCTCAGGGATGAGCTTCATCAGGAAACGGATTGTTGCAGACGATGTTCATAAGACTACCGGGTTTCGCACTCGTTTTATTAATCCTCCCTTTAGCAGGGATCGGGGTAGGTTTCGCGGCCGCCCAATTATCCGGAGCGCAAGCTCCGGATTTTGTCTTGAAGAGTCTCGCCGGCAAGAACTTGCGACTATCCGAGTATCGCGGCGAGGTTGTCATGCTTAGTTTCTGGGCGAGCTGGTGCAGCGACTGCCGTGCTCAACTCGCTGAGATAAACGGAATTTATAGCGCCTATCGTCAGACAGGATTCCAATCATTGACGGTCAGCATGGACAGGGATCGTCGCGACACGAGCGAGACGATGGCAGCGTTGAGTCTGGGCTTTCCCGTGTTAGTTGACGCGAATCTCGAAGTCAGCAGGCTTTACGACGTGGAATCGCTGCCTATTGTAGTGCTGATAGATCGCGAAGGTGTCCTGCGCGAAGTGATTCACGGCTACGGCCAAGGCAGCGCGCAGCAATATCTGCAGCGCGTACAAGCTCTGCTAACGGAATAGCCAAACCACTCAGCGATGGCAATGAGGTGACGCATGGAAAGCGGTCGGAGAATTTTATGAGGATCATCGTAGTCGGCATTCTTCTGAGTCCGATCTGGGCGTGCCAACCGGCCGCCGGACAGGCCACGTTAGGCAGTGTCGTACCCGAGTTCGCAGCAACGCAGGCTGTCGCTACGCCCGATGCCGGTCAGGACCGAGCCGAGTTCAGGACGCTCGATGAGAGCATTCAGAATTTGAAGACGTTGGTCATGAATCTGAATCGGGATTTGTTCCTGCTGGAGGAAGAATTGCTGTTTCCCGCCAATACGCAGGTAGCCATCTTCGTCTCGATGGATGTGGGCGAGTTCTTCGACCTGGATTCCGTGCAAATAAAACTGAACGATCAAAACGTCGCGAATTACCTGTACACCTCACGGGAGGTGGACGCTCTGATCCGCGGTGGCGTGCAGCAGCTCTACCTGGGAAACATGAAAGCCGGGCAGCATGAACTCGTCGCTATCTTTACCGGCCATGGTCCTCACGAGCGGGATTATCGGCGCGGCGCCACCATTGTGTTCGACAAGGGCATCGGGCCGAAGTACATCGAGCTCAGCATTTCTGACCGGGAGCAGAAACTCCAGCCGGAGTTCGTGGTCACGGAGTGGGAGTAGCCGGTGATTAGCCAACGGCTGCAGGCACTCGGCGTTGCGGTGCTGCTTATTTCGCTCGGCTCGGTGCGGATTGCCGAGGTCGCTGCGGCACGCGAAGAAGATAGGGTACTCAGTGGCGTGCGGGATCTAGCCTACGGTGAGGTCTTATTTCATTTTTTCCAAGACGATTATTTTTCTGCGCTAACCCGACTGCTCGCGGCGCAAGCTCGCGGTGAATTGACGCACCACGCAACCGAGGCCGAGCTGCTGCTCGGGGGGCTCTATCTGTCGTACGGTCAGCATCTCCTGGCCGGCGAGATATTCGAGCGCTTGTTGGAGCAATCGGTGGACTCCGAGGTTCATGATCGGGCGTGGCTGTTCCTGGCGAAGATCTGGTATCAGCGCGGCTATCTCGCGGAGGCTCGCGCGGCATTGGCGCGGATCAAAAACCGGCTTGACGTCGAACTCGAGCCCGAGCGGCAAATGCTGTCTGCCCGCGTATTGATGGATCAAGGCCGCTTCGATCAGGCGTTGACGATCCTGGAAGCGTGGCATGACCCAGAGGCACAGTGGGTTGGTTACGCGAAATACAATATTGGCGTGACCCTGGTTCGCCTCGACCGGGTGGCAGAGGGCGCCGCGATCTTGGACGCAGTGGGGCAGCTCGACCTCAGTAATCCCGCGCTCCGCGGTCTCCGGGACAAGGCCAACTTGGCGCTGGGGTACGCCTGGTTGCAAGCGGGCCGCCCGCTCGAAGCCAAGGCACCCTTACAAAGAGTTCGGCTCAACGGGCCTTTCTCCAACAAGGCGCTCCTCGGTGTCGGCTGGTCCGACGCGGCGGTCGAAAGTTTTGACGCGGCACTCGTGCCCTGGATGGAGTTGCGGCAGCGGAGCTTACTGGATCCGGCTGTCCAGGAGGCGTTACTCGCAGTGCCGTACGCGTTCAGCAGGCTAGGCGCGGACGAGCAAGCCGCGACTCACTACCTGAATGCCGTCGCGGCTTTTGATGTTGAGTTGTCGCGCGTGGAAAGCTCTATCGACTCCGTCAAAGCGGGTGAGTTCATCGCCTCGCTTCTCGATGCTGAGGTGCTCGACGCCTCCGGCTGGCAGTGGCGCCTGGCAGCCCTTCCGGACTCGAATGAGACGCGCTATCTCTACGAGCTGGTGGCATCGCATCGCTTCCAGGAAGGCCTGAAAAATTATCGTGACTTACAATTTCTGCGCGGTAATCTCGATCGATGGCTGCAGAGTCTGGGAGCGTTTGACGACATTCTGGACGCTCGGCAGCGCGCCTTTGACCAGCGTCTTCCTCTACTCAACGCTAGCCTCGCCCGCATGGACTTGGGGGAAATCGCTGGGCAGTTAGAGAACTTCGAGTCCCGGCTCGCGGCCGTAGAGGGGGCTCGTGATGTAGTCGCGCTGGGTACGTCTGTCGAGCAGGATCAATGGCGCCGGTTGCAGCGTTTGGAGTCGCAGCTCAGCTTGCTCGGTGATGATCCGAGCGCACAGGAGCTTAGGCGCAAGCAGCGTTTTCTCGAAGGCGTGTTGCTATGGGATGTTGAGCGGGACTACAAAGTTCGCTTGTGGCGAGAACAGAGAAGCCTGCGTGAACTCGACGCTCAGCTCACGGAGGCCCGCCGAACCTATCGTCAGGTGGACAACGCTCGTAGCGAGTGGCCGCAAGAGTTCGCGGCACTCACCGAGCGAATCGCGCTTCTGGAACCACGCGTCTTAAGTCTCGCCGCCCAGATCGGCGAGACGTTGGCGCAGCAGGCGCGATACCTTGAGGGAATTGCGGTGGAGGAGCTGCAAGCTCAGCGCCAGCGGCTCAATACCTATCGAGTTCAGGCACGCTTCGCGCTTGCGTCGGTCTATGACCGGGCGACCGCTAGAACAGATCCGCCTGCCATCGACGGCAATTCTCTCCACCAACTCGCGGAGGCCGGCCAATGAACGGTGCCACCGTGTTGACCATCATTTCGATGGCTGCGCTATGGCCTCCCTGGCCGTTCGGCCGCGACGCCGACCGTGCCGAGGATAACGTGCAGACGATACGGGCTCTGGCGTCACAGACCGTGGAGGTTGATACGAGTGCGACCATCGTCGGCAGTCAGGAGAAGGCCATCGAGAGTTATCAGCTATTTCTTAGCCTTGCGTCGATCGATCCTGAGCTGCAAACGGAGGGTATGCGCCGCCTTGCAGATCTCCAGCTGGAGTCGACGGAGATCGAACAACTGACCCAGAACTTACAAGCGCTAGGTAGCGATTTCGATGATGCTGTACATCTTTATGAGCAGCTGCTCAAATCCTACCCGGACTACCGCAAGAACGACCTCGTCCTTTACCAGCTGGCTCGTGCTTACGAAATCAACGGCCAGACGGACGAGACGCTGAGTACTCTTAACCGGCTCGTTGCTGAGTATCCGCTGACACCGCATCTGGAAGAAGCCCATTTTCGCCGCGGTGAGACGCTCTTCGTACAACAGCGCTACGGCGAGGCAGAGAAAGCTTATGCGCAGGTACTCGCTAGCGGCGGCGCACAGTTCCGTGAACAGTCTCTATACAAACACGGCTGGTCACTCTTCAAGCAGCAACGGCATGAGGAGAGCCTCGACTCTTTCTTTGCACTGTTGGACGATAAGTTTGTCTCTGAGGCAACCACGCCGGTGGCGGACCCGGCAGTCATTTATGCGGCGATGGGCCGGGCTGAACAGGAACTTCTAGCGGATACGCTGCGGGTTCTATCGATCAGCTTTTCCTTCCTGGGAGGGCCGCAGTCCATCAGCGATTACTTCGAAGCCATGGGCACGCGTGCGTACGCCTACATCGTCTATTCGACGGTAGGTAAGTTCTATCTGGAGCATGAGCGTTACCAGGATACTGCGGCCGCCTATCAGGCATTCATCGACCTGGATCCTTACCACGACAAGGCGCCGTTGATGCAGGCCGAGGCAATCGACGCCTACCAACAGGGGGGTTTTGCCAACCTCGTACTGATAGCCAAGCAGGACTTTGTCGAGCGTTACGGTGCCGGCAGCCCGTATTGGCAAATGCACACGTATGAGCAGCAGAGCGAGGTTGTCGCGCAATTAAAAATTAACCTTGGTGAGTTAGCGGCTCATCACCACGCCGAGGCCCAACGGCTAGGCGACACCACGCATTACCATACCGCAGCTCACTGGTACCAAACTTATCTGGAGTCCTTTCCGAACGATACGGATGTTGCAAACACCCGGTTTTTATTTGCTGAGGTGTTATATGAAAGCGGCAACTATCATAACGCCGCCCTCGAGTATGAACGAACCGCGTACGATTATCCGTTGTATGGGCGCGGCGCTGAAGCCGGCTATGCCGCATTACTCGCCTACGCGAATTACGAGGAAACGCTTGCGGATGCAGAACAACTGGCCTGGCATCGTCAGGGAATAGAGAGTGCGCTGCGGTTTGCGGCGAACTTTCCGGGTCACGAACAGGCGGCTCCAGTTCTGACCGACGTCGCAGAGAAGTTATTCGCATTGAACGAATTCGGATGGGCGCGAGATGTCGGTTGGCAGTTGCTGCACAGGGAGCCGCCGGCGGAGTCGACACTGCGGCGTACTGCCTGGACCGTCGTGGCGCACGCCGAGTTCGACCAAGAGAACTTCGCCGCAGCGGAAGCGGCCTATCTTCAGCTGCTCGCGTTGACGCCGGCAGACGACGCGACACGTCCTGAACTCACGGAGCGATTCGCGTCGTCCATTTATCGGCAGGGCGAGCAGGCCCAGATCAGAGCGGAGTATGCCAATGCCGTTGGGCACTTTCTCAGAATAGCCGAGCTCGCGCCGGGCTCGGAGATCGCCGCGATAGCACAATACGATGCTGCCGCCGGACTCATTCAACTCGAGGACTGGAGCAGTGCGGCGTCCGTGCTCGTTGAATTTCGCCGCGACTATCCGCAGCACGAGCTGGTTTCGGAGGTTACCGCCAAGCTTGCGGTCGCTTACTTGACGTTAGGGAATAATGTCGGTGCGGCCAACGAGTTCGAGCGCATCGCCGCAGGCGATGACGAGCCCCAAGTTCGGCGTGAGGCGCTATGGCAGGCTGGAGAACTCTACGCGGAGGCTGGACAGGACACGGTTGCTGCTGCGACCTTCGCCCGCTATGTGGAGCGCTATCCCGATCCGCTTGCCGAAGCTGTGGAGGTGCAGCAAAAACTGGTCGAGCTCGCCGAAAGAGCGGGCGACTATCCAGCCAGAATGAGCTGGCTCGCGGCCATCGTTGCGGCCGATCGCAGTGCCGGAGATTCGCGCACCGAGAGAATGCGCTATCTCGCGGCCCATGCGGCACTCGAGTTGGGCGCGCCGTCTCGCGACGCCTTTAACGCGGTGCGTCTGGTCATTCCCCTGCAAGACAGTTTGACGCTGAAAAAAGAGCGGATGGAAGACGCGTTGAGTGCGTACGGCGTTGCGGCCGACTACGGCGTCGCGGAAGTCACTACGGCCGTAACGTTCGAGATCGCGAATCTCTACCACAGCTTGAGTCGAGATTTATTCGACTCCGAACGCCCGACGGATCTGACGTCGCTCGAGCTGGCCCAATACGACATCCTGCTGGAGGAACAGGCATATCCGTTCGAAGAACAAGCCATTGACCTTCACGAGATGAACGCCGCTCGAACGGCTCAAGGCATCTACGACGAATGGGTGAAGAAGAGCCTAGGAGCACTGGCGGTGTTGTACCCGGTGCGCTATGCGAAACATGAAGAGGGAGAGCAATTTGTTTCGGCGATTTGGTAACTCAGCCCGCATATCGCAGCAGGCGACCTTCGCCGCGGCATTCATCGCGTTCATCCTGCTGTTGCAAGGCTGTGGAACATCCGGTTCGCCGCTGTCCGGGACAGCAACTCGTCGCGTACATGCGACGAAATCTGTTCCCGAGTTCGCTATGGTCGCTTATGAGCGCGCACTCGCCGCCATGGCGAGCGGCGCTGTAACCGAGGCGGAGCTCGAGTTAGAGCATCTCATACTCGAGTATCCGAGCTACGCTGGCCCGTACGTGAATCTGGCGATACTGTACCGGGGTAGTGGGCGCGCGGAGGATGCTGTGGAGGTATTGGGTCGCGCGCTGGCCTTGGAGCCGAACCACCCGGCTGCAAACAATCAGCTAGGCATCCTGTTAAGAGCGCAAGGCCAGTTCGAAAATGCTGAGGCGGCCTATCAACTGGCGATCACCGCGGACCCGGAGTACGCACTCGCTTACTACAACCTCGGCATCTTGCTGGATCTTTACCTGCACCGGCCCGCTGACGCGCTACATAATTACCTACGCTATCAGGATTTGGCGTCCATGCCGAATGCTTCGGTTGCGAATTGGATCATCGATCTGAGACGCCGTCTCGGCATAACCGACAATACGCCACGCGTGGCGCAGGAGATCGCGCCATGAACAAACGCAGTGCTACACGGCTTCGACTCTTGGCTTTACTCGGTGTGGGCGGGCTGGTTTCAGGCCCGGGCGGCTGGGCGCAAGATAATGCTGTGCCTGCCACGCCGCTCGCCGAGGTTGCGGACCTTGAGCCGGCCGTCGACGTGGGTGAGTACGCTACAGCACCGCGAACTCAGCCGTCCCCAGGCAGGCCGGGCCGCGTGATGGACACGCTCTATCTGGGAACCACTTCCGTTACCGGTAGTCAGGAACTGCCTAAGATTCTGTATATCGTGCCCTGGAAAAGATCGGATCTTGGGGATTTAGTGGGTCGGCCGGTCAATACCTTACTCGATGAGGTGCTAGCGCCCGTTGATCCTGAGGTGTTTCAGAGACATCTGGAGTATTACGACGCCCTCTTTACGGACGGCGAAAAGGAGTAAATGCAATGGAACTGTATTCGAGTACCGTAGGGTTTTTTCAAGAGGGGGGCATATTCATGTACCCCATCGTTCTGGTGCTCGCGCTGGGGTTATCCATCTCGATCGAACGATGGTTGTACCTGACCATGACCAAGACAAAAAACAAAGCGGTGTGGAGCAAAATTACGCCGCACTTAAAGTCCGGCAATTTTGCAGGCGCAGCACAAATCACCAGTAAGTCGAAGGCTGCAATTGCGTTGATCTTGACCTATGGCCTGACTCGGGTCCGTTCAGCACGCCGTCGCGAGGATATCGAGAAGGCTATGGAAGAGAGCCTCATGGAAGTCATGCCCCGGCTTGAGAAGCGCACGCACTACCTGGCGACATTCGCGAATATAGCCACATTGCTCGGTCTCCTAGGCACGATCATCGGCCTGATCCGCGCATTCACGGCCGTCTCCAACGCAAACCCTGCCGAAAAGGCGGACCTCTTATCTGCGAGCATCTCTGTTGCGATGAACACCACAGCCTTCGGTCTGATGGTGGCGATTCCGCTACTCCTGGCGCACACCCTGCTACAAACGAAGACGACAGAAATCGTAGATAGTCTCGAGATGGTGTCGGTGAAATTTCTGAATGCGATTGCCGAGCATTCGGAGGCCAGGACCGCTCAGCGCGCGACATAAGTCATGCGCCATCGTCGCTCACGCAGTCACCGCGACCGACACGCGGTAGAACTCAACATCACGGCATTTATGAACCTGATGGTGATTCTTGTGCCGTTCCTGCTCATCACGGCAGTATTTTCCCAGGTTGCGATTCTCGAGCTGAACTTACCGACCTCGCCGGCAGAGAGTGAAGAATCGCCAAACCCGGAGCTTCATCTGGAGATCGTTGTTCGCGAAGCATCGATTGATGTCGGTGATCGTGCCACGGGCGTACTGACGCGAATCGACAACACTGCCGATGGCTACAATCTTGTCGAGCTTCGCAACTACCTTAAACAGGTGAAACTAGTATTCCCCGACAAGATTGATGCGACGCTGCTGCTGGAACCGGACATCTCCTACCAGGTGCTCGTTGATGTCATGGACACCGTGCGTGTCTACGAGCGCCGCGACCCGGAACGACAGACGGTGGCGAAGCTAGAGCTGTTTCCTGAAATTGCGATCGGCGACGCGCCGCTGTTGAACTAGAGGGCCAGGCGAATGGGTTTCATGGGACGAGCAGCTCGGATGGAGCGTCACCATCAGCGGCACCAGCGTAACGTCACGCTCAATCTCGTGGCGCTGATGGATATCTTTACCATCTTGGTGTTTTTCCTGCTCGTAAACTCCGGTGAAGTGCAGACACTGCCGAACGCGAAGGATCTATCGCTGCCCGAATCGGTCGCTGAGCAGCGGGCTCGTGAGTCAGTGGTCGTAGTGGTGACGGAGCAGGATCTGCTGGTCCAGGGACGCGTCGTCGCCAGCGTCCCCGAGGTCATGGAGCGGGAGGAGATCATCATCCCGGAGCTGATGACGGCACTGCAGCGTCAGACGGATCGCACGCTGCGCCAGGACACCCGGAACGACATCGCTAACCGGGAGGTCACCATCATGGCTAACAAAGAGATCCCCTATTGGCTGTTGAAGCGAATCATGGCGACCTGCACGGCTGCGGAATACGGACGACTGTCGTTGGCGGTGCTGCAGAGATCCTCGGCAATCCAACTCGCGACGCTGGCGGACTCCGGCGCCTAGAGGCTCATCGATGGAGATGGCACTGCTACCGTATCGGATCTACGAGTTGCCCTGGGCAACGGGATGGGAGCAGGATCAGCGGTTTCTGCGTATTCAGAAGCGCTCGCTCGGTGTGGTGCTGATCTTAAGTCTCGTGTTGAGTGTTCTACCGCTACCCGAGCTCGACCCCGCAGAATTTCAGGAGATTCCGGCGCGGTTCGCGAAGCTCGTGTTAGAGCGCCAGGTGCCGCTGCCGGTCGTGGTCCAAGAGGATCGCGAGCGGGCGCCCGAGCCCGAGTCTGAGCCGCTCGTCGAGCAGCAACAGGCGCCTGAACTCATTCCGGAACCGCCACCGGACCGCGTCGAGTTGACCCAAAGAGCGCGGCGGCGGGCCAGCGTCGCCGGACTTTTGCCGTTTGCCGCGGAGCTGGCATCACTCAGAGATAATGCGGCGCTGCGTAACCTGGCCGAAACTGACATCATGAACGCGCCTGCGAGCGCGGCACCAACGACCGACCGCTCGCTGGTTACTTCCGCGGCCACCCGTACCAGCGGTGGCATCAATACCGATTCGTTCAGTCGTGATACGGGCGGCGGCGGACTCGAAGCGCGGACGACGACGCGGATCGCGAGTCCGATCGAGGGCATCGGTCCGGCCGGTGGATCTGCCTCCCGTACCGGCGCTAGCAATCGCGCATCTCGCAGCCGCGAGGAAATCGAAGTGGTCTTCGATCGAAATAAAGGCGCCATCTTCGCACTCTACAACCGGGCGCTGCGGCAGAATCCGGCACTGCAAGGCAAACTCGTGCTCAGACTGACAATCGAGCCCGATGGTACCGTCAGCTCCTGCGATGTCATCTCATCGGAGCTCGGCGATCTCGAGCTCGAGCAGAAGCTAGCGCAGAGAGTGCTGCTATTTCAATTCGAGCCGAAGGATGTCGAAGTGATGACGACGACCAAGCCCATCGAATTTTTCCCGGCTTAGTTGATGTCTACGGATACACTGAGTAGACGGCAGCCCTCAGCGCAGTGCTAGGAGCGGCCGTTACGCTGCGAAGCGAATCAGCCAAGCTCGCTGCAGGACGAGCCGAACGCGAAGCAGCTGTAGCAGCGGTGATGCCGCATCATGATCCGCTTCGCCAAACTCTCCGCGAGCGTACCCCCTAAGTCATAAGACTCGTCATCATCCACTAGCGTACAGGCGTAGACTCGCATACGGCCCTGCTTCTTGATGACCATCTTCGAGAACGAACACATGAACGCGTGACGCGTTTCTTCCGTGTGATAGGTCGTCATGCAGTTCTCGGTGATATCCGGGACAGTAGAATGGCTGCCCGGCGTCAGAAAGTCCGGGAACGCGACGATCATCGTATTCTCAGGCAACCGGTGCTGGCGGAGCAGCTGGCGGTACTCGGCAGTGACAGCGTTGTTGTCTTCGTCAGCATCCATTTGTCGCGCAAGGGAAATTTTGAAGCCGCGTTGATGCAGCTCGCGTAAGCTTTGCCAGGACTTGTTAAAACTACCGCTACCACGAGCTGAATCATGTCGCGTCTCATCGGGATAGTCGATACTGACGCGAAACGCGACGGGATGGAGTTGTTCGGCGAGCGTTTCGATCTGCCGCAGCCGCTTCAGCAACGGGTCGGTGCCATTCGTCAACACGAGACAGGGCTTCCGTGCCGACGCGTAACGCAGGATATTGATGAAGTCTTTGACGATAAACGGCTCGCCGCCGGTGAAGGAGAATTGCTCAACGCCGAGGGCGACGGCTTCGTCGAGCAGGGGTTGGGCGTCCTGCAGCGTGATCCGGTCGAGGCGATTATCCCCCGGCTTCGAGCCCTCAAGACAGAATGGGCAGGCGAGATTACAGGCCGTGCCCGTGTGGAACCACAGTTCCCGCAGCGGTCCGGGATCGATATAACCTCGTCGCTTCGCGTCGGGAGTGAAGTTGAGCGGGTCGAGTTTTGCGCTCATGGATTCCCGTCCTTATTCGTCACAGCCGTTTGTTGATAATGCTCCGCAAGCCGTTCGGCAGGAACACCTAGCAGATAGCGAATTGCCAGGGCGCGATTGGCCAGACTTCTGTGCCACCAACCGTCGCGTTCCCAGCGTCGAGCGGCTACCCCTATAGGCAACGCCAGCGCCAGAAAGTGCCCGCGCCTTCTAAGAGTTCGCACCAGGGCTACCTCCTCGAATAGCGGTTGATGGGTGAAACCACCGGCTTCGAAATAGGCTTTGCGGCGCACGAAAATTCCCTGATCTCCGTACGGGATACCGCCGATTCGAGTGCGCAGATTGATCAGGCGCTCGAGAAGTGCTTTCCACCACGTACGTTTGCCGAGGAACAGAAAGCGAAAGTAGCCGCCTTCGGCGCCTTGTTCGACGGCCTGTGAGATTTCGCCCAGACTATCCGAGTGCGGCTCAGCATCGGCATGCAGGAACCAGAGAATATCGGCCGTTGCGTTCTCAGCTCCCCGATCCAGTTGTGTCCCACGGCACGATAAAGACGCGACATGGCGGCAGTCGTGCTCTAGACAGAGCTTGTGCACTTGCCGGCTAGAGTCGGCTGAGACGACGATCAATTCCGCTGGCTGCAACGCCCAGCTTCGGGTACGTGCGAGAAGCGCTCGAAGGGCAGTTGTATCCTCTAGAACCGGAATCACGATCGCGATATCCGTAGTCGCCATCAGGCACTCCAACGAAACCACCGGGCCATGATGCGCTTGGTCCGGGGGGTCAGGCGCGTTCGCCGGTAGCTATCGGCTAGGCGGCGTAGATACTCTGCACGTGTCGGGTACGGCAGCACGACCTTCCCCAGTCCACCGAGTCCGATGTGGTGGCTCATCGCGATGCAGAGCCCCGCAATTTGCTCTCCGGCATCGTGTCCGACGATCGTTGCGCCGAGGATCTTGTCGCCACCCTTGGCCGTCAAAATCTCGACAAAGCCCTCTGTATCGCCTTGTGTCCGGCTGCGATCCAGGTCACCGAACTCGACCCGGTAAACATCGAATTCTACCAGTTCTCGGCGCAGCTCCATCTTGCTCCGGCCGACATGCGCCACCTCCGGATCGGTATAGGTACAGTGAGGAATGATCAGCCTGTCGGTACTCGCCGTCGGCGCGAACAACGCATTCTGGATGACGATACGGGCCTGGGCATCGGCGTTATGCGTGAATTGCGTCCGGGAGCAGACGTCACCGGCCGCATAGATTCTGGGGTTGCTGGTTCGCAGACGGCCGTCTACCTTGACCAGTCCTGCCACCGTGTCGACACCGACAACGTTGAGCTTAAGACCCTCGATATTCGCTCGCCGACCTGCCGCGACCAGAATTTTGTCTGCGCTTACCCGCACGTCGGCGCTGTGCACGGTGACTCCGAATTGGTCGCCGGAGATACGTAAGACCGGTGCATTCAAATGCAGAGCGACACCGTCTCGCGCCAACGCCTGAGCGACGACTGCGCTCGCCTCCTCTTCCTCGAGCGGTAGGACTCGCTCGGCCATCTCAAAGAGCTGGACCTCGATGCCGAGACGAACAAAGGCTTGTGCCATCTCGCAGCCAACGGCGCCCGCGCCGAGAATCGCGAGGCTGGCAGGCGGCTCTCTGAGATCAAACAGCGTCTCGTTCGTCAGCGGTTCGCACGCAGCGAGTCCTGGAATAGGCGGGACCGCAGCGCGCGCGCCGGTCGCAAGCACGATACGTCTAGCGCTCAGGCGTTGCTCGCCAACCTCTACGGTCGTGTCGTCAACGAATTCAGCCGAACCTAAGAAGACATCGACACCGCTCCGCGTATAGCGTTCTACGGAGTCAACTCGAGAGATATCGGCACGAACTTTGCGCAGCCACTCGAAGCCGGCGTCGAAACTACCCGCGCCACCGGACCGCCGCGTGAATTCGAGGAGAGCCTTCGAGGGGACGCAGCCGATATTCAGACAGTCGCCGCCCATGGCCTTGTGCTCGATCAGCGCGACTCGGGCGCCCAGTCCCGCGGCGCCGATCGCCGTAATCAAGCCCGCTGTCCCCGCTCCCAGGACCACGATGTGATAGCGTGCTCTGGGTTCTGGATTCGCATAGCCGGCCGGGAACGTCAGCTCGCGCCAGATCGCATCATCGTATGCACCGGGGTACGCTGCGTCGTTGGGTTCGAAACTCAAGGCACGCCCCCGTGTTCCGCGGATTCACGTGCCAGATGCTGCGAGAGTCTGCGAGTCGCGTTGCGGGTAACGACGATCGTCAACAAGACAGTTGCTGCGAGCCCGATGAAGAGCAACGCGCGGCCGACCACGCCGCCCGGCAGACCTCCGCTCGTCAATGCAGTGAGGTCCTTTGCCACCGAGCCGAAATACGCATAGAGAAGGGTGCCCGGCAGCATGCCGAGCCACGAGGCGAGGAAGTAATGTCTAAAACGAACGCTCGTCAACGCCAAGCCATAGTTAATGACATTGAACGGAAACAGTGGGGACAGTCTGACCAGTAACACGATCATGAAGCCCTTTTGCCGGGTTGCGTGATTCAAGGCCTGAAAACGTGGCAAGCCGGCAATTCTCTTTGCTACCCATTCCCGAACGAAAAAACGGCCGACCAGAAATGCCGCCGACGCGCCGAGGACACTACCGACGGAGGCGAGTACTAAAGCGAGCGGCAAGCCAAAGACGAAGCCGGCAGCCAGCGTCAGAATCGACACCGGAAAAGCGAGTACCGTCGCGATGATATAGATGGCGACGTAGACGAACCACGCCATGGTCGAATGCGTCTCTGTCCACGTGATGCCGAGTGTTAGCCACTCCGTCAGCGGCGCCAGCGCGGCGCTCACGAGCATGATCACGATCATCGCGGCCAAAAAGATGGGTTTGGCGTGCTGTCTCATGAGCTCCTGTTCCAGGCCGCGTTCGGCTGGTTCAACCAATGGCTGAAAGCGCGCCGTGCGGGTCGCGGGTCCTGTGCCAGGTCGCTACGCGCGGTTAGCAATGCGCTGACCGAGTCGACGTCAGCGCGGACGTCAAGATTCGCGATCGTCAGGCCGCGCTGGGTGCAAAGACGAGCCAGCTCGGTGTGCAAGCGGACCGTGCTCCAGGGAAGCTCGGCGAGCGCCGGCCACATCCGACGCGTTCCCATCAGTACGACGCCGCCGTCTGTCGCCGGCCCGAGCACGACATCGTGATGGATCAGGTCGGCGGCGGCTTGCAGTAAGTAGTCGCGCTCCATGGCAGGACAGTCGGTGCCGACGAAAAGTAGATTCTTCTCTCCGCGGTACCTTAATGTCTCGTCGACATGGTTGATACGTTCGCCCAGGTTGCTGCCTGTCTGTAGCACACCTGGGTAGGAGCTGCCGAGCTGCCGATCCAGCCATGCAGCGTCTTCGGTCTCGGCCGGCGCGAAATAGACGGGGCCGGGCCAACTCTGAAGATCCTCCAGCATGCACGCCCACAGGTGTGTCGCTGCGGTCGTCGCAAGCTCGCCGATCTCTTCGGCGAGTCGGCGCTTGGATCTTGCCGGCGCTTTGAAACAGAGTACTAGGCAGGTCGCGGCCGCGGCGTCCATCTGATTGGAATCTGACATCATGCTTACTCGGACCGGTTGGCGCGGTGCGGTGTTACCTCGTACCAGGACGCAGGCCAGACAGCCCACTGACCGATGATAGCGCCTTCGCTGTCAACTGGCGCAAGCGCGTTAATCGCGAGCCTCTTTCTGCTATAGTGCGCCCCGATTTTTCCGAGTGAGGATTAAGATACCGATGGTCAAGCTGGTTATGACGGATCGAGAAGGACAGGTTGTTGACGTTGACGCCCGAGTCGGTATCTCGGTGATGGAGAACATTCGCGATCTCGACAACAGTGTCGACGCGATTTGCGGGGGGTTGTGTTCGTGTGCGACCTGCCACGTTTTCGTCGATCCGGCGTGGGGCGCGAAGCTGCCTCCCCGCAGCAGCGGAGAAGCCCAGCTTCTAGGCGATCTATCCTCTTTCGACGAACACCGGTCCCGGCTGAGCTGTCAACTCAAATTGACCGAGGAACTCGACGGTCTGGTGCTGACCGTCGCCCCGGAAGCGTTCTAGGCCCGCCAAACGACCACTGGCCACAGCCAGCCGAAGGCGCCGGTTGTGGTAAGCGCGTAGGCAATCGCGTCGGCCACGCCCGCTGTTTCTCTGCACTAATCTGGTGCATCTACGCCCTATTATAGTGCGTTTCCCTGCTGTAGCCGGACCCGAGTATTTCTGCAAGTCATTGAAAATTATAGAAACTGGCGCTTGGCACGGAACCTGCAGTTAGCAATTGACCACTACACATGCGGCGAAGGAGGAACCCCGCCATGAAGTTACGCCAAACCATAACTCTGATGAGCTTAGGCTGCGTCCCCGCGGTATCGATGGCAGATTTTTCGGCCAATGTCGGTATGGTGAGCGATTACATCTATCGCGGCAGTTTCCAGTCGGCTTCTTCGGCTTCCGCCGGCCTCGATTATGAGGACGATAACGGGTTCTACATTGGCGTCTGGGGCGCGGATGTCAGCAACGGCATCGAGACGGACTTCTACTTTGGCTACGGCAGTGAGATTGGGGATTTTACCTGGGGTATCGGTTACACCGGGTACTACTACACCGAAAGTAGTTTCGATGACACCTATACCGAGGTGAATCTAAGTCTTGGTTACGGCATGTTCTCATTGGATGTGGCCCTCGGTGACTATGACGCTTTGGATCCGGCCGACCCTGATAGCTACACGTTTGTTTCCCTGACGTTCGAACTTCCGAATGGCCCGTACTTTACGTACGGTGACTTCGGCGACGAGTTCACCGGCGACTATTTTGAAGTTGGCTACGGTTTCGACTGGCAGGGGCTCGATCTGTCTATCGCATGGATCACCAGCGACGACTTAGGCGTGAGCCAGGACAATCCGCTGGCTGACCAAAGCCTGGTATTCGGTATCAGCAAGTCCTTCGCATTCGGCGACTAGACGGATAAGAACAGGAGGCGATGACATGAAACTCATTACAACCATTATCAAACCTTTCAAGCTGGAGGATGTTCGTCAGGCGCTGGCCGAGTCGGGTGTCCAAGGTATGACGGTCACCGAAGTCAAAGGCTTCGGCAGACAGAAAGGCCAT
>SMWC01000017.1 GCA_004357505.1 Gammaproteobacteria bacterium
AATGCCATCTCCACAGCCAGCGACGCCAGTATCTTGGCGGCCGAGCAACCTAAATTCCCGGTGAACCCCTATGTAAACGGCGTTCAGGCGAATATCATGAATCGTAACCATACATGGCACGCCGCATCGAGCGGAACTAGTGCCGGCTGCAGCAAGGCTTCTACAACCTCGGACCGGATTGAGAACACCATGAAGCGATCGACCGTTGCTCTTTTCACGCTGACAGTCGTTGCGGCGTCCATCGCAGGCTGCGAAGGAGGCGGCAACGACGTTGATGTCATCGAACGAAGTTCGGAGTTAGCCATAGGCGATGACGATCTCGACATTCCGTTCGAGGAGTTCACGCTCGACAACGGGTTGCGGGTAATCGTTCATGAAGACCGCAAGGCCCCGATCATCGCCACCAATCTCTGGTACCACGTCGGCTCGAAAAATGAGAGCCCGGGCAAGACCGGCTTTGCGCATCTATTCGAACACCTGATGTTCAACGGCACGGAAAACTACAACGATGAATACTTCGGGCCGTTCCAGGAAGTTGGCGCAACGAACATAAACGGCACCACGAATACGGATCGGACGAATTATTATCAGACCGTACCGACGACAGCACTGGACCTTGCGTTGTGGATGGAGTCGGATCGCATGGGCCACCTGTTGGGGGCTATCGATCAGGACAAGCTCGATGAACAACGGGGCGTCGTACAGAATGAGAAGCGTCAGGGTGACAACCAACCGTACGGCAAGGCCTTCGACTACATCACCGAAAACCTGTTTCCGGTGGGACATCCATACTCGTGGTCGACGATCGGCTCCATGGAGGATCTCAACGCCGCGAGTCTAGAGGATGTCCGGGAATGGTTCGCAACCTATTACGGCCCGAATAACGCCACGCTGGTATTGGCGGGCGATATCGACGTCGCTACCGCCAGAGAGAAAACCGAGCTCTACTTCGGCCATATACCGCCCGGACCGCCGCTGGCACGGCTCGATACCTGGATACCGACGCTCACCCAGGAACGCCGTATGATCGTGGAGGAACGCGTATCCCAGGCACGCATCTACAAGACCTGGCCGATACCCCAGTGGGGCGATGTCGAGTCCGAATGGCTGGCACTCGTCGACTCTATTCTCGGCAATGGAAGAACCTCACGATTCTATCAACGACTCGTCTACGATGAGCAGGTTGCGACGGATATCGGAGCTTTCGCGAGTTCGGATGAGATTGCCGGCGGCTTCGTGATCTGGGCGACGGCCCAACCGGGTCAGGACCTGGCCGAGGTCGAGCGCCTGCTGGATGAGGAAGTCGAGCGATTTCTCGAAGATGGCCCGAGCCGAGATGAACTCGCCAGAGTCGTGACCGAGACCAGGGCAGGTTTTATTCGTGCCATCGAGCGGGTCAGCGGTAAGGCGAGCATACTGATCGAGGGCGCGGTGTTCGGCGGCCGGCCCGATGCCTACAAAGATTCGCTCGCCATCATGGATGCCGCCAGACCTGATGACCTTCGGGACGCGGCGCGCAAGTGGCTTTCCCAGCCAGCGTTTACGCTTGAAATCCATCCGTTCAGCGACAGCTTGACCGCCACGACCGAGGATGCGGACCGCTCGGAGCCGCCATATCCTGCGTCGTTCCCGCAGGCTGAGTTTCCGGAGCTTGAGACCGGCGAGCTGTCAAACGGCATGCGCCTAGTCGTCGCGACCCGGGATGCGGTACCCGTCATTCACCTGAGCCTGCAGTTGAATTCCGGTTACGCCGCGGACCAATTCTCGCGGCCCGGCACGGCCGGACTAACGCTGGATATGCTGGAGGAAGGCACCGTCAGCCGGGATGCGCTGCAGATCAGTGAGGAGCTGGCCGAGCTTGGCGCGGACCTGCGAATTGGAGCCAATCTGGATTATGCATTTATCAGTCTATCGGCGTTGACGGAAAATCTTGAACCATCGTTGGAAATTTTCGGCGACGTGATTTTGCATCCGACGTTTCCTGAGTCCGGGCTCGAGCGGCTAAAGCGCTTGAGCATCGCCGCGATCCAACGCGAAAAAATGTCCCCCATCAGTATGGCGCTGCGAGTCTTCCCGCCACTGATCTATGGGCCAGGACATGCCTATTCTCTGCCCATGACCGGATCAGGAACCGAGGCTTCCGTCGCCGCGCTGCAGCGTACTGACCTGGTCGATTTTCACGCGACCTGGTTCAAACCGAATAATGCAACCATGATCGTCGTGGGCGACACGAATCTGGCGAAGATCACGCCTCATCTGGAAGCGTTGTTCGCCGCTTGGACTCCGGGCGATATTCCAGAAAAAACCATTTCCACCGTCGCGCTCCCGGAGCACACCAGGGTGGTCTTGATCGACCGGCCCGGATCGGAACAGAGCTTTATCATCGCGGGCCATCTGATGGCGCCTAAATCGGATCAGCGCGAGCTTGCGATCCAGGCGATGAATTTCACCTTCGGCGGCAGCTTCACGTCGCGTATCAATATGAACTTACGCGAAGACAAAGCATGGTCCTACGGCGTCCGCTCCGTCATCATCGACACGATGAAACAACGCCCATACTTCATCTATGCGCCAGTTCAAACCGACCGGACAGCGGCATCAATGCTCGAGCTGGACCGCGAATTCCGTGAGATCAGAACCACGCGTCCAGTGACCGCCGAGGAAGTCAACACCAGCAAGAGACGCGATACCTTGAGGCTCCCCGGTCGCTGGGAGACCGCACGCTCCGTCATGAACGACATCGCCGAGATCGTGCGCTTCGGGTTGCCGAAAGACTACTGGCAACGTTATCCGGATCTCGTGGCAGCTGTGAATGTCGCGGAAGTCAATGACGTCGCGCGCGCGCTCCTCGCTCCGGACCGGCTGACCTGGGTCGTCGTCGGCGATCTTGACCTCATTGAAGCCGACATCCGCGCCTTGAACTTCGGTCCCGTCGAGCTCATGGACGCGGATGGCAACCTACTGAGCGATTAGCCCGAATCTCGTGTCAGAACACCGCATGATCACGCCGAACAGTGCTTGATCAGGTTGCCTACTTGTGGGACATTGCGCCCCGAACTGATGTCGTCCTGGCACGACACCGAATGTGACAAGTCAAGAAGATCGGGATAGTCATGATCAGTTGCCACAATCTGACCAAACGCTTCGGGCCACTACTCGCGGTTGATGATCTGAGTTTTCAGGTTGAGCCGGGCGAAGTTCTGGGATTTCTCGGCCCTAACGGAGCCGGCAAAACCACGACGATGAGAATCCTCGCCGGCTTTCTACCAGCGACGTCGGGCAGTGCAACGGTCTGTGGATTCGACGTCGATACGCAAAGCATCGACGCCAAGCGACGGATCGGTTATCTGCCCGAGGGTGCACCTAACTATCCGGAGATGTCGCCGCGTTCCTTCCTCGAGTTTATTGCCGACATCAGAGGACTCGAAGGCGCGACTCGAACGAGCCGCCTCGATGAAGTCTATGGGCTCCTGCATCTGGAGCCCGTTCTGGAGCAGACCATCGACACGCTCTCTAAGGGCTATAAACGTCGCGTCGGTCTGGCCCAGGCTATTCTCCACGACCCCGACGTATTGATCCTGGACGAGCCCACTGACGGCCTCGATCCGAATCAGAAATATGAGGTGCGTCAACTCATCAATCAAATGTCGCAGAGCAAGATTATCGTGATCTCGACTCATCTACTCGAAGAAGTCGATGCGGTGTGCAGCCGCGCGATCATCATCGCGCACGGCCGAATTCTCGTCGACGACACACCCGAGAAACTTAAAGCGCGCTCACGCTTCCACAACGCCGTATCCGTGAAACTCGTCGACCGCTCGCAGTTGGACGAAGTGCGCGGCGGTATAGAGTCCCTGGCCGAAGTTGACGCGATCGAGATGGACAGTAACTCGGATCGCCTCACCGCTTTCCCGGCGAACGGTCAACACCCGTTGGGCGCCATTACAGCGCTCGCAATCGCCAAGGGCTGGGAGTTCTCCGAAATTCACCAGGAATCGGGCCGTTTGGATGAAGTATTCCGCACGATCACGGGGGGAGCCAACGCATGAACATCATGCTCGCGATCATGCGCCGCGAACTCCGGAGCTATTTCCTAACGCCAGTGGCCTATGTCTTCATCGTAATCTTCCTCGCCTTGACGAGTACCTTTACTTTTTATCTTGGCAATTTCTACGAGCGCGGCCAGGCAGACCTTGCGTCGTTTTTTAATTTTCACCCCTGGCTTTATCTCTTCCTGGTTCCCTCGTTGAGCATGCGTCTTTGGTCTGAAGAGCGTCGATCCGGCAGCATCGAGCTGCTGATGACGCTCCCCGTGGAACTCTGGCAAGCCGTCGTCGGTAAATTCCTCGCGGCCTGGACGTTTACGGGACTTGCGCTCGCCCTAACGTTCCCTATCTGGATCACCGTCAACTACCTGGGCAATCCGGATAACGGCGTTATCGTCGCCGCTTATATCGGCAGCTTGCTGATGGCGGGCGGCTTTCTTGCAGTCGGTTCGTGTATATCAGCGACGACGAAAAACCAGGTCATTGCGTTTATCCTCGCGGTAGTCGCTTGCTTTCTGTTATTGCTCGCCGGATTCCCTCTCGTTCTAGAGGTGTTCTCCGCCTGGGCTCCACAGGTTTTGGTGGACGTTGTCGCAAGCCTGAGCTTCCTGACGCACTTCGCGAGCATCAGTAAGGGCGTCATCGACCTTCGGGATCTGGTTTACTTCGCCTTATTGATCAGCGTGATGCTTTACGCCAATACGATCGTTCTACAACTAAAGAAAGCGGATTGAGACGCCCGTGACCACACAACAGCAACGAAGGGTTGGACTGGCGTCATTGGGTCTGCTAGGTCTCACGTTCGTCGCCGCATTGATCGCGAGCAATACTCTGCTCAGGGGGATGCGTATCGATCTTACTGAGAACGACCTCTATACGATCTCTGCAGGGACTAAAGAACTGCTCGAGACAATCGACGAGCCGATAAACCTCTATTTCTTTTTCTCCGATCAAGAAACGGCGAATGTACCTTTTCTGAGAAGCTACGCGACACGAGTCCGGGAGACATTGGAGGAATTCGCGCGGGTCGCCGAAGGCGGACTTATCGTACACGTAATAGACCCCGTACCATTCTCCGAAGACGAGGATCGGGCGGCACAGTTCGGACTCGAATCGATCAGCCTGGGTGCATTAGGCCAGTCTATCTATTTCGGTATCGCCGGAACCAACAGTGTCGGCGACGAAGATACGATCGCTTTTTTGCAGCCCGATAAGGAGACCTTCCTCGAGTATGATATTGCGAAACTAATTTACAATCTCGCCAACCTCGACAAGACAGTCGTGGGTTTGCTGGCGGGCGCCCGAATGAACGCAGGTTTCGATCCTCAGACGCAACAGTTCACGGAGCCGTGGGTAATCACCACTCAGACGCGGCAGTTCTTTGACGTACGCGAGTTGACACCAGGCGCCGAGAGGATAGATGACGATATTGGCGTGCTATGGATCGTCCATCCGAGGGGTCTGGACGAGACGACGCTCTATGCTATCGACCAGTTCATTCTCGGTGGCGGCCGGGCACTGATCTTTGTGGATCCTTTCGCTGAGGTCGAAATGACGACGACCGATCCGGCGATGATGGCCGCGGGCAGCGCATCCGATCTGGGGCCGCTGTTCAGAGCTTGGGGTATCGAATACTCCCCTGAGGTCGTCGTCGTCGATGATCGTTACGCGCTGAGTGTCAATGCCGGCTTCGGCTTGCGGCCCATTCGCCACCTCGGGCTGATCGGCCTGGACGGGCTTGCCATGAACAGCGAGGACATCGTCACTGCGGGGCTCGACTCGATCAACATCGGCACCGCCGGACATTTCACGCTCGCTGAGGACAGCGACGTGACACTGGTGCCGCTACTGACCTCGAGCACGTCTGCCGGAACGTTGCCGACTATTCAGTTCCAGTTCTTGTCCGACCCTAGCGCACTGCTGAATGGCTTTGCGCCCAGCGGTGAAACCTACGTGCTGGCAGCCCGTCTGGAAGGCCCGCTCACGACTGCGTTTCCGGACGGCCCACCGGCTACGGTCGAGGAGTCTGAGGATGAAGCAACCGAACCCCAAGACGACTCAGCTACGACGAATCATCTGACATCGACCGATTCGGCCAACATCATCCTGGTCGGTGATGTCGACATCCTGAGCGATCGAATGTGGGTACAAAGACAAAGTTTTCTCGGCCAACAGCTTGTGACGGCGTTCGCCAACAATGCTGATTTTGTCATCAACTCACTGGACAACCTGTCCGGTAGTGCTGCACTGATCGGTATTCGTGCGCGCGCCAGCTTTTCTCGGCCGTTCACGCGGGTCGACAATCTGCGCCGCATCGCCGAGGCTGAATTTCGGCAGACCGAAGAACAACTGCAAGCCGAACTCGCTGACACAGAGCAGAGATTGGGAGAGCTACAGACCGCTCGAACCGACGGCGGATCATTGTTCATGAGCGAAGAGCAGCAGACCGAGATCGAACGCTTCTTGGATCAGCAAGTTCGCATCCGGCAGGAACTTAGAGCCGTACAGAGAAACCTGGACTTGAACATCGAACGACTCGGTGCGATGTTAAAGATCATTAACATCGGTCTCGTTCCAATATTGCTCACCGTCGTTGCATTGATTTTCGTTGCCTATCGCCGCCGCAAGTTAGAGACAACGACATGAATCATCGAACAGTGTCATGGCTGGTCGGTGCTCTCGTCGTCCTGGCAATACTGGCCGCGATTGGACAGTGGCAACAGCAACCTCAAGCACAAAGCGGCGAAATGTTCCTACCGGGATTGCTGGAGTCACTCGACGACATCGTACGCATGGAGCTCGTAGGACGTGGGGAGGAACCTGTCGTTACGCTTGAGCGTGATGTGTCCGGATGGACGGTTCTGGAGCGGGACGGGTATCCCGCCGATCTGCGCAAGGTCCGCCATACACTGCTCAGTCTGGCCGAGACGCAGATCCTGGAAGCGAAGACCGCCGATTCGACCCTTTACGATCGTTTGGGCGTCGAAGCGGTCACAACCGACACTGCCGGGGGAATCGCCATCAGGCTCATCGGATCAACGGCACCTTTCGAGATTATCGTCGGCGATGCTGCGGGCGATTATCGACGCTACGTCCGCCGCCAGAATGAAGACCAATCCTATCTGATCAACAGAGACCCCGAGCTCGGCACTTCGGCCACCGATTGGCTCGATGCAGCGATCGTTGACATCGATGGCGAGCGCATTCAGCAGGTGGCGGTGACCCGTCCGCAGGGCGAGACATTGGTCGTCTCCAAGGAGGTCCGCGGGCAGTCCAACTTCACGGTCGAGACTATTCCGGAAGAACGCAAACTGCGTTACGACAGTATCGCTAATGTCCTGGGTAACGTTCTCGAGCGCGTGACGTTGGATGACGTCGAGCGCTTAGGCGATACGACCGAAGAGATCATCGTCACTGAATTTCGCACTTTCGACGGCCTGGTGATAACCGCACGGTCGCTGGAACGCGATCAGGGGGCGTGGGTTAGCTTCGCGGCAACGGTTGACCCCATGCTACCGCCGGAGTCCGAAGAGACGCGAGTCGCCGCCGCGGCCGAAGCCGCGGCAATCAACGAACGCGTCCAAGGCTGGAGGTATCAGATTTCCACCTACAAATTCGAGCAATTGACGCGCAC
>SMWC01000145.1 GCA_004357505.1 Gammaproteobacteria bacterium
GAATCCCTCGAACTTTGCCGACTGTGCGTCGCCTGGGTCAGAGCCCAGCCACCAAGGCGCTGAGCGATGTGGCAGTTGGCCTGGTGGTGGATGTTGCTGCTCATGCCGTTGCCGTGGTTTGTGCGGCGCTTCGCGGCGCCTGAGTACATGGACGACGACGCGGCGCTCCGCGTACCGGTCGCGGCGGAGTTCGACGACCTGTTTGGTACCGGCAGCCGAGGTGTTAATAAGCCGCGACTGTTGATGCTCTGGCTGATCTGGAGTTTGATACTTCTTGCAGCGGCACGGCCCCAATATGTCGGTCAGCCCCAATCTCTGCCGATGACCGGGCGTGACCTATTGCTGGCCGTCGATCTCTCCGGGAGTATGGACGAGCGGGACTTCCAGCTGAACGGTGAGTGGGTCGATCGGTTAACCGCGACCAAAGCCATCGCCAAGGAATTCATCGAGCGGCGCCTCGGTGATCGGATCGGGCTGATTCTTTTCGGCCGAGAGGCTTACCTGCAGACCCCACTGACTTTCGACAGAGCCACAGTGCAAATATTTCTCGACGAGGCCTTCATCGGCCTGGCGGGACAAGAGACAGCGATCGGTGATGCTATCGGCCTCGGCATCCGGACGTTGAGCGATGCGGGGATCCAGCAAAACCGCCGCGTGCTCGTATTGCTGACGGATGGTGCGAATACTGCGGGTGTGATCGACCCGTTAAAGGCGGCCGATCTCGCGCGCGATCGCGGCATGGTGATCTACGCCATCGGTATCGGTGCCGACTCGGTGATGGTGCAATCTTTATTCGGCGTTCGCGAGATCAATCCATCTACGGATCTCGACGAGCGCACCTTGACGACGATCGCCGAAGGGACCGGCGGCCGTTATTTTCGGGCGCGAGACATCGAGGCGTTTCAACAAATCTACGCGATACTGGACGAACTGGAACCGGCTTCTGTGGAGGAGAGCGGCTTTCGGCCGATAACGGAGCGGTACCACTGGCCGCTAAGTGTCGCTCTGATTCTCGGCGTCCTTTGGGCACTGGCCGGCCTTCGGGGCAGGCTTACAGGTTCAGCCTCTGCGGCCGCAGATCGTGGCTGAGTTTCATTTTCTAAGGCCCTGGTGGCTTCTGGCGATGCCCGTTGGTGTGTGGCTGAGCTGGCAGCTCACGAGGAGCGGTAACTTCGGTGGCCGCTGGCGAGCGTTTGTTGACGAGGCATTACAGCCGTATGTGCTAACCGGATCGAGCATCGCATTCAAGGAGCGTCGCACGGCACTGATCGCCGCGATAGTTGCGTCGCTACTGACGACATTCGCGTTGGCTGGGCCTACATGGGAGCGACTGCCGGTTCCTGCCGTGCGCTCCGATGAGGCACTCGTCGTTGTGCTTGATCTCTCCCGCTCCATGGATGCGGTAGACATAGAACCGACGCGTCTGGCGCGCGCGAAGTTAAAGTTGCTATCTTTATTGCAGCGCCGCGAGAATGGTCAGACGGCTCTTGTCGTATTTTCCGCCCACGCGTTTACCGTAACGCCTCTGACATCCGACATCCGTACGATCGCGTTATTGGTTGCGAGCCTCTCGAGCGACATCATGCCAAGCCGCGGTAGTTATCCGGAGGCTGGTCTACAGAAGGCCGCCCAGCTGCTTCGTCAGACGGGACTGGTTCGCGGCGAGATTATATTGATCACCGATGCACAAGTCTCACCGACAAGTTTTTCAGTCGCTCAGGCTATCTATCGAGAAGGCTACACCGTGCACGTACTGGCGGTAGGTACCGCGGACGGAGGTCCGATCGTCGAGCCGGGAGGCGGCTTCTTGACCGACCGAGCAGGACAGGTCGTCGTGCCACGGCTCGAGTCAGCGCTGCTGCGGCGTCTCGCTGACCGTGGCGGCGGCCGTTTCGCCAATTTGACCGCGGACGATCGGGATCTGGATTATTTGCTGCCAGGAGACTCGAGCGTGGCGGGCCGCCTGGATAGCTCGGAAAGTTCGGCTCTGTTCCAGATCGTTGCCTGGCGAGACCAAGGACTTTGGCTGGTGTTGCTCCTTGTGCCTCTCGTGGCACTCTCGTTTCGCCGCGGCTGGGTTGTCGTCTGGGGAATTTGGCTGGTGTTACCGGCGCCGCAGGCCCAAGCGCTGACATGGGCCGATCTTTGGCAGACGCGCGATCAACAAGGGCACGAAGCGTTCCTGGCCGAAGACCACGAGCGCGCGAGCGAACTGTTTGAGGACCCGTCCTGGCGAGCCGCTGCCCAATTCCGGGCCGGCGACTTTCAGGCTAGCGCTGCGACCCTAGCCGGCCTGGATACGCCAGACGCTCATTATAATCGCGGCAACGCACTGGCCGGCGACGGGCAGATCGGCCCGGCGATCGCGGCCTATAACTTAACGCTGGAGATGGATCCCGAGCATGAGGACGCTCGCCATAATCGCGATGCGCTGTCGCAGCAGCCGCCGCAAAGCCAGTCGGATCAGGGCGACTCTGACCGCGAGGAGTCACAACAGAGCCAAGCGGAGAGTTCATCTCAGCCCGCGGATGCCGAGTTCGCCGAGGATGATCGGCCCGAGGACGCACAGGTCTCCGAGCCGCCGCAAGCCGATCAATCGCCTGCTGCCGAAGAAATCTCTGTGGCCCAAGAGCTTCCGCAGAGCGAGCTACCCACGGCCGATGAACTCGAAGCGTGGGCGGACGAGCAAGCTGTCGAGCAGTGGCTTCGACGGATTCCACAGGATCCCGGCGGGTTGTTGCGCCGTAAGTTCCGTGATCAGTACCAGCGACTCGGCGTCGATCAGGATGGCAATTACGTTTGGCCGGGAGATGAGCAGCAGCCATGGTAATTGGTGAGCTGTTTCAACAGGCCGCTAAGATTTGTCGTCCAGCGCTGATGCTCATCAGCGTTCTTGCACTGGCGACCGCTGCCGCACAGGAGTTCTCACTGCGGGCTAGCATCGATCGTCCGATCGTCCAGAAGAACGAATCTTTCACCTATGTGCTGCGCGCAGAAGGGCCTGTTCGCGGCGAGCCCGATTTCTCGTTGATGGCGGCCCAGTTCGACATACTGCGGCGCTCGCGGAATACGACCATTCAGATGGTCGGCGGACGGACGACACAGATCACCGAGTGGCATGTGCAGCTCATGCCCAGGCAGACGGGGAGCTATACGCTGCCGCCGGTAGTGTTGAGCGGTTCCTTGAGCAACCCGGTGGATGTCGAGGTGCTTTCCACACCCACTACCTCCGCAGCGGGGGACATCTTTATCGAAGTGCACGCGACGCCGGATGATCCGTACGTGCAGTCCCAAGTGGTTTATACGATGACGCTGTTTCGAGGCATCAGAACGGGCCGGTCCTCTCTGACGTTACCTGAGGTAAGTGGTGGCGAAGCGATTATCGAGAAACTCGGTCAGGATAGAGAATTCCAGACCGTACTTGACGGGCGAAATTTCATCGCGCTTGAGCGCCGTTATGCAATATTTCCGCAGGCATCCGGTCCCCTCACGATCGATCCGGTCACGTTCGAAGCTGTGGTGATCTCGCCCTCGGGGTTCTCCAACGTACAGCGCTACCATTCCGAGCCTTTGCCACTCAGGGTCCGTTCTGCGGTTCCGCCACCGGCCGCGTACGCTGATGCGGTGTGGTTGCCGGCTCGGGCTTTAAGTCTGGATGAGAATTGGAGTGCGGGTGACGGCGAGCTTACGGTAGGTATACCGCAGACACGAACACTGATTATCAACGCCGATGGAGTATTGGAAACGCAGCTGCCGGAGCTTGAGTTCCCGCAGTCGGCAAGCATCCGGCAATACTCAAGCCAGCCGGAATTGGGTCGCGCGGCGGAACAGTCAGGTATTCGGGCTCGGCGCACGGAGCATTTTGTGGTACTCGCCCAGAGTCCGGGTGCACACGTTCTCCCCGAGGTCGAGCTGCCTTGGTTTAACGTTTCGGCAGAGCGCTGGGAGATTGCGAGAATACCGGCGAGGTCCCTGGACGTACTCACCGGCTCCGAACCGATTATGCCGGAGGTGGTGGTTCAAGCGCCGGACGGCTCAAGCGTTTCGGTTTCGCAATCGAAAGAGCGAATCTGGCAAGGCATCAGTGCCGCGTTACTCGGGGTCTGGCTGGTGTCATTCGGTCTTTGGTGGCGCGGCCGGCGACCTTTTGGTGCACCCGCCGAGACTGTCAGAGAGGCGCCGCCGAGACGCACGGCGAATCGGCGCCTGCTGCGCCAGTTACATCGCGCGTGTGATGAGAACGACGACCGTCAGGCCCGACAGCTACTGCTGGCCTGGGGGGGATTGCGGTTTCCCGACGCGTCACCGCGTAGCCTCGGAGCGCTGGCCGCGCTTATGCCGACTGACTTCGCTCGCGCGTTGCAGAAGCTTGAGCGCGATCTCTACGGACCACAGACCGGTTGCTGGAGCGGTAAAGATCTGCGTGCGGCCCTCGCACGAGTGAATTCGGTGAGCCCACCAGTTGACATAACGTCGCACGAAGACCTGTTGCCGCTGTACCGTTAGCGTTCCCGCAACACCCTTTTCGACCGCTTCAATCGTGCTCGTTCGTCGAATCTTGTGATACGCGTTAGGGAATTTCCCTTTCGCCTAGCCCACACTTTTGATCCGGCAAGGAGCATGAACCTGCCTTTATGGATTTACTCGCACTCAGCAGCCGCGGTGGCAGCTCCCCTTTTGCAGCTCAACTCAGAGCGGGCTTTGCGAACCTGCGGTTTCGAGGTTTTCTGGAGAGGGACTTCCGGGAGATTCTCGTTCAGCAGAACCTCGTCCGTGGCCGGGTTGCCTCGCTGATTCTCTTGGCTATGTTGGTAGCAGCTACCGTTCTTGGCTGGGCGGCAGACGGGTCGCCGGCCGTGAAACTAGGCGAAGCGTTACGAGCCGGTGTGATCACATCGGCCCTGGCGCTGATTGTGCTCGCTACCTTTCATCGTACGTTGCAGCAACACTACACGCTGATTGCCGCTGTCAGCGTTACGTTGCTCGGGCTTATTGTGATCTACAACAGCCAGATTGCCGCCACCGGTGGCGACGCCTTCCTCTCCATCGGTCTAATTCTCGTGATTCTCTATGTGTTCTACGTTTGTCTATTCCCCGGCCTGAGGTTCACAGTCAGCATATCGATCGGTAGCTCGCTAGTATCCGCGTACTTCGCATTCGGCTTCGCGATGGACGTGCCTTCGACGCAGCTGTCTTACTCCACGGCTATGCTGGTTGCGGCTGTCTTGATCAGCGGCCTCGCCAGCTACAATCTCGAGTACGTGTTGCGCAACAGTTTCTTGGAGACGCGACTTCTTAATGAACTCGCTGAACGAGACGGACTGACCGGGCTCTACAATCGCCGGATGTTCGACGACCTCATGCATCGGATCTGGCGCCAGTCACGGCGTGAAAATATGCCGTTGGAGATCGTTTTTGTCGATATCGATTATTTCAAGATCTTTAACGACCTCTACGGGCATCAAGCAGGCGATGACTGTCTGCGGAAGGTCGCCCGGTGCATCGCTGAATCCGCCAAGCGGCCCTTTGACTTTGTTGCGCGTTACGGTGGCGAGGAATTCGTGCTTATTCTCTATGGTCTGTCGCACGAACACGCACGGGCATTACCCGAACAGATCCGCCTTGACGTCATGAATCTGGGTATCCTCCACAAAGGTTCGTCGATAAGCAATGTAGTCACTGTTAGCGTCGGTGTCGCAATAGCATCGCCTGGGAAGGGCCGGAGTCTGGAGGGCACTATCCAGATTGCGGACGAAGCGCTCTACGCGGCCAAGCTGGCAGGTCGAAACCGCTTGATCTGTAGTGATGCCACAGGGTACGAAATGACAACAGGGATTTTTCGGGTCACTTCGCGTCAGTCGGGATAACCGGCGTACGCTTAAACGGCGCTACCAGAGTCCGGTATTCTCCATCGAGCTCCAGGGCTCCTTCTCGGGCAAGGCGTCGCCTTTCTGCAGAAGTTCAATGGAGATATTGTCCGGCGAACGAACGAAGGCCATCCAGCCGTCTCGGGGCGGTCGATTGATCGTGACGCCTGCAGCCATCAGTCGCTCGCAGGTCTCGTAGATGTTGTCGACTTCGTACGCGACATGGCCGAAGTTGCGCCCCTCGTCATAGTCTTCGGAATCCCAATTATAGGTTAGCTCCAACGAACATTCTTCCTGACCGTCCGGTGCCACGAATATCAAAGAGAATCGGCCGGCTTCGTGATCGACACGACGAATTTCCCTCAGTCCAAGTTTATTGCAGTAAAAATCAAGAGACGCATCAAGGTCACTGACTCTTACCATTGTGTGGAGATATCGCACGACCTATCCTCTGGCAATGTGTTTAGCTACGTTCTGTAGAACTATACCGCTTCCCCAGGTGATGTCCTAGGGACATCCGGACGAAGAACCGCTAGGCTAGCCGGTGAGTAGTTTGAGATCTCGAAGAATAATTTTCGTGCCGGGCATGAAGCCCAAGCCACCCAAGGAAGTTCATCTGCGTGAGTTGCGCAGAACGATTTTTGCAGGACTATTCCGCGTGCAACCGAGCCTTGCGAAAGAGTTTGCCGCCAGCCCTGAATGCCTGACGCTGGTGTCCTGGACCTATCCTTTCTATCGCCGTCACGCAGACATTGAGCTCGATAGGGCGGGAGTTGACGCTCTGCTACACAGTCCGGAGCCCTCGGCTGAGGATATCGCCGAGATCGACTCCGTTGCCAGAAAACTCGCCCGCTTGCTTAACGTACTCGGTGATACGTTGCCCTGGTTCGGACGGTTGATCGCCAAACGCGACATGCGCTTAACCATGTCAGAGGCCCGTCGTTATCTTCTGAACCGCAGGGGGATCGCGGTCGAGGTCAGAGAGATGCTCAAAGGGCCGTTACAGAAAGCGTGGAGCAATGGAGAACGCGTGCTATTGATCGGCCACAGCCTGGGTTCTGTGATAGCGTACGACACGCTTTGGGAGCTATCGCACGGCGACCAACAGAACGGGCGAATCGATTTGTTCATGACTTTGGGAAGTCCGCTCGGTACTCGCTTTATCAACAATCGAATCCGTGGAGCGTCGAGTCACGGGCATCGCCGTTATCCCACCAATATTCGTCGTTGGGAGAACTTTTCAGCGAGAGCGGAGATGACCGCCCTGCATCCCGAGCTCCGGCCCTACTTTAGCGAGATGCTCGAACTAGGCGTTCTTGAGTCGCTAACGGACCATGTGGATCTATACAACCACTTTCGTGGCGACAGTGGACTGAACGTCCACAAATCCTACGGTTATCTGGCCCACACTGCGGTGGCCGAGCATCTCGCCGCCTGGATGGGTTCCTAGCCCGCATAGTGCACCGGGCGGTCGTTACGCCCAGCGGAGGTGCTTGACAATGTATTCGGCGGGCTAAGTTAATCGAGCTGAGGTTTGATCAGAATATCGATGCGACGATTACGAGTCCGGCCCTGCGGCGTTTCATTGTTGGCGATCGGGCGAGTCTCGCCGTAACCGACGGCACTAATCCTGTACGATGCTATGTTGAACTGGGTGCTGAGATATTTACTTACCGCTTCCGCACGGGTACGAGAGAGTGTCATGTTCGCACCGTCGCTCCCATAGGCATCCGTATGCCCTTCGACGATCACCTGCGAGCCTGGGAACACCTCCACAGCATCACGGACTTTTGCCAACAAGGGTCGATACTGTGACCCGACGTTAGCCTGACCACTGTCGAATGTCAGTCCAACCAGACGCATGATGATGTTGTTGCTTTCCCGGGAGACGCGTGCTTCGTCACGGGCGAACAATGTCTCGATCTGTGTAAATTGTTCTCTGATTCGCGCTTCTGCCTCGAGCCTTTTTACGAGCGCGACTCGTTCTTGCGAGACGCCGCCCAGGCGCTGGTCAAGGTCTCGAATCTCGTCTTCTAGGCCGACGTTTCGCTGGCGGCCTTCTGCTAGATCGATTGTTAGCTGCTGGTCTCTCAGAACCATGTCCTCTATATAGGCAACCAGTTCTTCGACTACGGGCTCCATCCCATGGTCGAGTTGCGCTACTCGATCGGCCGCTGCGGCGATCTGCGTAACCGGCTCCTCATACGCGAGTATGATCTGCTCCTCGGTCCAGTCCTCATCACGTAGGAGCCGAACGCGTTCGGCGAGGAATATGGCGTGCCGAGCCTCGTAGTTCGCCTGTCGCGCGAGGCTACGAGGTAGGTCCGTATCGTAGCGGTTGTTGCTCAGTTCTTGCTCGGCCTGCAAAAGGAGTGCTGCCGCCTTCTCGAGCGTGATCGGTGCGTATCTCCGCACCCGAGCCTGTTCGGCCTGTGCGAGCAGAGCTCGTGTCTGACTCAAGTACTGTACCTTGATGGCGCTTAATTCGGCGCTGCGGAATCGCGATTCAGCTTCTCCGGCTCGATCTCGGGCGCCTCTGATATTGCCTGACTCGAGACGTCGCGTTGCGCTAACGAACCGATCTTCAGCGCCAAGCCATAACTCCCTTGCAAATTTGTCTGCCTGAGCGTTGAGCGCATCATCCCGCGTCTTTATCACGGATGCTAACGTAATGTTAGCTATCTCCGCCGCTGCAGTCGCTTCTAAAAAAGCGGTGGTCGCGATGGTCAACCGGCTCCTGACTCGTTCCAGATTACGGCCTCTCTGCAGATTGCTCTCTGCGGCGGCATAGGCTTCCATGCCGTCGGAAAACAGTCGGGGAGATAAAAGAGGGGCATTCGCGTTCCGCGCGACTTCCAGCGTCTGATCCGCATCTTCGAACAGCGTCTCGCGTAGATCTTGTGCCATAACGCCTTGGAAGAGAGCTAGCCCGAAAACTAGCGGTAGCCAATGTTTCATGAGTCGTACTCCGAGCGATTTCATGGTGTCTGATATATAGCTTGAGCAGAATATGTCAAGGACTTCGCTAGCATTGTTCGCTCTTCTCGGTGTTTCAGCAGATTAATTTGTAGCCGAGTTCACACTCTTGGTGCTCTCATTCGCGGAGAGGCGCCGAACTGTGGGCTTAGTCACAGCCTTCGAGAACCGTTATCTCTAGACTGCCCGTCATGGGAGTCAAGTATTACACGCATTTCGTACTGACCGGCGAAGCTCAGAGAGGGTCTAGTCAGGAATTCAGCGGTATCGTGGAAGTCAACCAGACGACAGAAACCCGTTTCGCAGCGCAGGAAATCGAAGCTTTGTTGGCTCGCAATTTCGATCTCGATTCAACCGACGTCTGTCTAATCGACTGGTCGCGGTTGCAATAGCAGCGATCGTTTTCGGAGTTTATCTTTGTAATTAGCGCGGTGTACACTGCGCTTTTTTTTGTAAAACTATACGCGATCGTCTCAAACTCGTATGCCTGCTAGAGCTTGGTCGGTCTATAGCTGACTCCAACAATCGAGTAGCGGGTGTCTCCGCCGGGGGCTACTACCAAAACTTCCTCATGCAATGATTTCCCCATAACGGCCTTGCCGAGAGGCGAGTCCATGCTGATGTATTCTTCAGATTGATCGAATTCGTCCGGACCCACGATGCGGAATGTCTGGTAGTCACCGTCTTTGGTTTTCACTTGAAACCAGGCACCGAAGAAGATTTTTGTCGTGTTGTTCGGAACTTGATCGATGATGTTGAGGCTGTCTAGGCGTTTTCTAAGGTAGCGGACGCGACGGTCGATCTCGCTGAGCTGCTTTTTCCCGTAGATGTACTCGGCATTCTCCGAACGATCACCCTGCGCGGCGGCCTCTGCTACGCTTCGGGTGACCGCCGGTCTTTTGGTGCGCCATAGGAAGTCCAACTCAGTCCGCAGAGTCTCTGCCCCTTCCGGGGTGATGTAATTGGATCGTGGCGGACTTGGCGGACGGTATCGCCCCATGGGACGGCTCTCGGAATCCGTGAGATAATGCGTATCCGTTAATAATAAGCGAACATTTCCTATCGTGAGCGACTTCTGCGGCATCCCCGTCGTCCAGACCGGTACAAAATACCGTACCAGTCAGGGCTTTTCCGCCATTAAGAATGGCGTCAAGGTCCGCACGAACCGTCGGCCAGCTCCTGCAGGCCGTAAGCCGCCATGGCTCAAGGCCAAAATTCCGGCGGGTGAGAAATACACCCGGATCAGGACCACGGTTCGCGAGCACCGGCTTGCAACAGTTTGTGAAGAGTCGATGTGCCCTAATATCGGTGAGTGCTGGTCGAATGGCACTGCGACATTGATGTTGATGGGAGCAGTATGTACCCGCGCGTGCCAGTTCTGTGCCGTGGATACGGGGAACCCGCGAGGCTGGCTAGATCCGCTGGAGCCTGAGAATGCGGCACGCTCGGTCGAGCTCATGGGACTTCGGTACGTGGTCCTAACGTCCGTTGATCGCGACGATTTGTCCGATGGAGGTGCGAGTCACTATGCTGCTTGTGTCAAAGCGATCAAGGCGCGTTGCCCGGGTACCGCGGTCGAAGCGCTAACTCCGGATTTCGCCGGAAAGCTCGCAAGTGTCGAGGCGGTCTTGGATTCCGGGGTAGAGGTGTTCGCGCAGAACCTCGAGACAGTGAGACGCCTGACTCATTACGTGCGCGATCCGCGTGCCGGGTACGAGCAGACACTGAATGTGTTGGCCCATGCCAAACATTACCGGCCGAACGTGCTCACCAAAACCAGCCTAATGCTCGGATTGGGAGAGCGCGATGAAGAGCTCCGTAAGACGTTGGACGACCTCAGAGCGATCGATCTCGACATCGTAACCCTGGGCCAGTATCTGCGGCCGACCGTTAATCACTTACCGGTAGAGCGTTACGTCTCACCGCAAGAATTCGAACGCTACCGCGAGTGGGGCCTAGAGGCCGGTTTCCTCGAAGTGGTCGCCGGGCCGCTGGTTCGCTCGAGTTACCGTGCGGAGCGCGTATTTGAGCGGAACAACGTCGGCCTCTAGCCGATCCCTTGGCTGTAAGCACCGAAAAAATCACCTGAGACAGTCATGATCGAATTTCTCACCGATTACGGTCTTTTCTTGGCAAAACTCACGACGGCGGCCGTTATCGTCCTTGTCGTGGTCGGGTTCATCGTCGCTTCTACGAAACGCAGCGTTCACCAGGACGGGCTCGACGTCGAGGATCTTAATAAACGCTTCGAGAATCTCGGCGACGTCGTGCGTCGTGCGGTGCACGGTAAGGAGCAATTTAAGAAGGACTCCAAGGGACGGCGCAAGGACGCTAAGAGGCTTGCGAAAAAAGGCTCGCAACGACAGCGTATGTTCGTTTTGGACTTCAAAGGCGATATTCGTGCGTCAGCCACGGCTTCATTGCGCGAAGAGGTTTCTGCAGTTCTAGCTGTCGCGACTAAGGAGGACAAGGTCTTGGTACGCCTCGAGAACGCTGGGGGCACCGTGCACGAGCATGGTCTCGCCGCGTCTCAGTTGGTGCGTATCAAAGCGCGCGGCGTTCCTTTGTTTGTATCTGTAGACAAAGTTGCTGCTAGCGGCGGCTATCTGATGGCGTGCGTTGCGGATCGGATTATGGCAGCTCCGTTTGCCATCATCGGCTCAATCGGAGTGATCGCTCAGCTGCCTAATTTCCATCGTCTTCTCGAGGACAAGGGAGTGGACTTCGAGCAAGTAACCGCTGGTCGTTACAAGCGGACCTTGACCATGTTCGGGAAAAATACCGATGAAGGCAGAGCGAAGATCAAAGCAGAACTGGAGGACGTACACGAGCTGTTCAAGAATCAGATCGCAGAGCATCGACCGCAGATAGATCTGGACAAAATCTCGACAGGAGAACACTGGTACGGCGTGCGTGCGATGACCTTAAACTTGGTCGATGAGATTCGGACTAGCGATGATTTTCTTCTCGAGGCAGCCAGCGACTATGATATTTTCAGCGTTACTTATAAGCGTCGCCGGTCACTGTCCGAGCGATTATTGGGTGGTGTGGAAAGTTTGCTGTCGCGTTAACCCGGCTGGTACGGTATCGCTCAGATGATACCCCTCAAAGACGATAACCCGACTACTATCCAGCCGATTGTCACGCTGTCGGTGATTGGATTCTGTATCCTGGTCTTCTTGTGGCAGCGATCGCTTGGCCAGGAAGGTGGCCAGGCCGCTGTCTATGCACTTGGTTTCATCCCGGCAGTGCTGTTCGGTAGTGCGGACCTTCCAGCCCAACTCGCCTGGGTGCCAGCGCCCGTGACGATATTCACTTCGATGTTTCTGCATGGCGGCATACTTCATTTGGCAGGGAATATGCTCTATCTCTGGATCTTTGCGGACAACGTCGAGGACAGCATGGGGCACGGTCGATTTATCGTCTTCTATGCATTGTGCGGTGTGGCGGCGGCGCTTGCGCAAGCCGCGCCGGAAATCGGCTCAACGATCCCGATGATCGGCGCAAGCGGTGCTGTATCGGGAGTCCTGGGCGCCTATGTACTGCTTTATCCACACGCCAAAGTCCTGGTCGTCGTGCCATTGGTCGTGATTCTATACACGATGCGACTTCCGGCGTTCGTCGTGCTGGGCATCTGGTTTGCCGTCCAGCTGCTGAGCTCGCTGGCTGCGCCCGCGGCTGGTGGCGGGATCGCGTTTCGAGCACATCTCGGCGGCTTTGTCGCCGGGCTGGTCTTGATTCGGTTGTTCGCGATTCAGCGGCCCACTCGTAAGAGGATTCCGCGGTAGGACTTGTCCATCGGTATTCAGAGCTGCAACTTCGCTACGAGGTGGTTATCATAGGTCTTTCACAGTTACGAACGTCATGGTGGACGACCTTTCCGATTTCTCCACCCGAGGGACTGAGCGCCAGCTCGACGGCGATCACCCGATTCCTCTCTTCGCTGCCACCGTCACCGCTTTCATCGGTAGAACGCTACGCGGACCGTTAAACCAGTCGATTCGGGTCGGCAGCTTCGAAGAATTTCGTCGCATCTTCGGTGGCCACGGTTCGTTTAGTTTTCTCAGTTATACCGTGCGACAGTACTTCCAACATGGCGGTAAGATTGCACTGATCGTTCGGGTAGCGAACCGAGCGATCCGAGCGACGCTTGAGCTTCCTGCCGATAATCAGACTCTGCATCTTCAGGCTCGCGAGCCAGGAAACCAGTGTTATCTCCGGGCATCGGTGGACTACGACGGAATTGGGAAGGACTCGACTAGGTTCAATCTTGTAGTACAGAGATTAACGCGGCCGGGATCGCAACTCGTAGAGGATCAAGAGCTTTTTCAGCTGTTGTCTATGAATGAAGGCGACCAAAGATACATTGTTGATATCCTGAGGAACTCTGCACTGATTCGACTTGCTAGGCCTCTGCCACGCCAGCGTCCGGACGCGACACACGCGACGCACCCCGGTCAGCCGATTCCTTATGTGGAAATGAGATCGAACGGCTCCGACGGGGAAACCCTGACCGATTACGACATTATCGGATCCAACGATGAAGGCACGGGACTGTTCGCGCTGGACGACGATGAGCAGATCGATTTGCTGTGCATACCTCCCGCACCTTCGGGCCGTGATTTTGGGATCACGACTTTTCTCGCTGCAGAGCGCTATTGCGAGAAGCGAAAGGCGATGTTGATCTGGGATCCGGCGTCGTCCTGGAGTTCACCTGAAGCCGCACTTCTCGGTTTACGAGACTCTGGTTTCGCCAGTCAGAACGCGATGACTTACTACCCGCGAGTGCGGTCCAGCGAGCACAATGGCCGCATTCAAGCTGCAATCCCTGCCTCTGGCGTTATTGCCGGATTGTTTAGCCGGCATGACCAATCCGGGGTATGGCGAAAGCCGGAAGAAAGCGACATGCGCCTGAAGGTTGGGTTGTCGGCAGCGGAAAGCATGACGGACAGGCAAGTCCTTATGCTTCAACGCAACGGAATCAATACGTTTACGCAGACCGATCGCGGTGCGTTCGAGCTTTGCGGAAATGTCAGCCTCGTTGGGCCTAGAGCTATCTCGCGGCTCTGGCGGCGATTAGACCGAAGACGTTTGACGCTCTACATTCTTGGAACGGTCGAGCGACATACTTCTTGGGCTTTGGCTCGGCTGCGGGACGACAAATTGTGGCAAAGTCTAGTTCACCAGGTTGGCGTTTTCCTGACCGAGTTATTCGAGCAAGGTGCACTTGTAGGCCGGCACCCGTCCCAGGCTTTTTCCGTAAAGGCGGAACCGGTGCTGCAGCGCAACGAAGCTGAGTTGGTGTTGCGAATAGGCTTCGCTTTAGAAAAAGCCGGTGAGTTTCAGGTTTACGATATCGTCCATCGCAACGACGGCAGCGCTACGCGACTTGCGTTGCCGCTAAAGGCCTCACAACTTGCAGGTTGATCTATGTTGCTAGTCTGGGGGGGCAGACGCGCCGGCCTCGTCGCGATGGTTCGCTAGGCCATAACCGCCACCACCAGGGGTCTCGATGACGAAACAGTCTCCAGGCGCGAGCTCCACTTCGGCGGTAGCACCAAGGTCCTCCACCTGGCCCGACGACCGAATCAGGTAGTTTCTCCCTGGTTGGCCATCTCCGCCGCCGCAGAGGCCGGCTGGTGAGATGCGTCGCCGATTGGAGAGTATCGCTGCCGTCATCGGTTCGAGAAATCGTATCTTCCGGATCACACCATCTCCGCCCCTGTACAGTCCGGTGCCTCCGGTCCCCTCCCGAATTTTGAATTGTTCGACTCGAACGGGATAGCGCCATTCGAGTACCTCGGGATCTGTCAGACGGGAGTTGGTCATGTGGGTGTGAACAGCGCTCGCCCCGTTGAAGCCTGGTCCCGCGCCCGCCCCACCACATATGGTTTCATAGTATTGGTAACGGTCATTGCCGAAGGTGAAATTATTCATCGTTCCCTGCGCCGCAGCGCAGGCGTTCAACGCTGCGAGTAACGCATCGGTGATGCATTGAGAAGTTTCCACGTTCCCGGCGACGACCGCCGCAGGGTAACGCGGGTTGACGAGGCTCGACTCCGGCAAGCGGATGGTTATCGGTATCATGCAGCCCGCATTCAACGGGATTTGTTTTTTTACCAGGGTTCTGAATACGTACAATACTGCAGCTCGCGCGACCGACGCCGGCGCATTAAAATTGTTCGTGCTCATCGCGGAGGTGCCGGAGAAATCTATCACCGCACTCCGTTCTGCGGTGTCAATCTTGATAGAAACGCAGATCCGATCGCCTGTATCTAGCTCGATCAATGATCGCCCGTCGCTTAGTGTCACGATGGCGTCCTGTACACACTCTTTGGCGTTTGCCTTGATGTGATCCATATACGCATGCACGACTCGCAGACCGAAACGCTCGACTAGGTTCTCGAGTTCCTGGACGCCTTTGGCATTAGCGGCAATTTGAGCTTTAAGGTCATTAATATTCTGATCCGGATTTCGCGCAGGAAAAGGTCGGCGCCCGAGAAGTTCCCTGATATGTCGTTCTTGAAACTCGTTGCCCTTCACGAGTACGACGTTGTCAAAGAGTATTCCTTCTTCCTCGATTGACTGGCTGGTAGCCGGCATGGAGCCTGGCGTCATTCCACCAATATCAGCGTGATGGGCCCGAGACGCCACCGTAAAAATGACTTTGTCGCCCTGTTGATCGAATATCGGAGTGATGACCGAGATATCGGGAAGATGTGTGCCGCCGTTGTACGGTGCGTTGAGCATATAGACGTCCCCCGGTCGCATGGGTTGGTCTCGCTGTCGTAGAACGGTATGGATGCTTTCGCCCATCGAGCCCAGGTGTACCGGCATATGCGGCGCATTGGCTATCAAATCACCGCCGGGGTCGAACACTGCGCAGGAAAAGTCCAGCCGCTCCTTGATGTTTACCGAGTGAGCCGTGTTCTCGAGAACAACGCCCATCTGTTCGGCGATGTGCATGAAGAGATGGTTGAATACCTCGAGCATGATGGGATCACAGCGCGTACTTAGCTGCTCCATCGTCGTTCTCGGAGTTAACCGCGATATGACGAGGTGACCACGGGTATCGATCTCACCGTGCCACTGCGGTTCTATAACTGTCGTAGCGTTATTTTCTACGATAATAGCCGGACCGCGAATCGATCGACCACAGGGCAATCGCTCGCGGTGGTAGATCGGCGTCGTTGCCGGTACCCCGTCAAACCAGATCTCGCGTTTACAGGTGGCCTTGAGTGGCCCATCCCAAGCATGCCACAGTGGCTCTTGCGTCTTTGGCACGGTACCAATGGCCTCCAGCTCCAACACAGCGACAATAAGCGGAGTGTGATGTGCATCGAAGCCGAAGTGGTCGAGGTGAGCAGAATGGAAGCTCTCAGTCATCGAGTCCGGTGACTCGCTCCACGGAACCTTGAGAGTTGTGTCGGAGCCTTTAGCCTTCAGTAGGACTCGCCTCTGGAACTCGATAAGTTCGGCATTACTACCTTGCTTGCGCAATTCTTCGCCTGCTTCTTGCTCCAACTTCACAAATTCTCGGACGAGCAACTTCAGACAGGCGTGCGTCAGAGGTTTCTCGATGGTGCATTGTCGCAGTGACCGTAGATCCGCCAGACCCATGCCATAGGCCGAGAGCACACCCGCGAGGGGGTGGATGAAAATCTGCTCCAGGCCCAGAGCGTCTGCGACCTGGCAGGCGTGTTGACCTCCGGCGCCGCCGAAGCAGACAAGGGTAAATTTAGTGACATCGTGTCCTCGTTGCACAGAGACTTGTTTAATGGCGTTGGCCATACGCTCGACCGTTATTCGCAGGAAACCGCTCGCCAACTCCTGCGCGCTGACGGACCGGCCCGTTGCGTCGGTGACCGTGTCTGCTAGCGCGGCGAATTTCTCAACGACTACCTCGCTATCAATGGGCTCATCTCCCATCTGACCGAATACTCGCGGAAAGAAGTCCGGTTGAATTCTCCCCAGCAGTACGTTGGCGTCCGTGATCGTCAGCGGGCCGAGGTTGCGATAACACGCCGGACCGGGTATGGCGCCCGCCGACTCGGGACCAACCTGTAAGCGCGATGATGCAAATGTCAGGATAGAGCCGCCTCCGGCGGCCACCGTATGTATTCGCAACATCGGCGCAGTGATTCGGACACCTGCGATAACGCCACTGGATGTTCGCTCGAAGTCACCGTCGAAAAGCGAGACGTCAGTCGATGTACCACCCATGTCGAAGCCGATCAGCTTGTCGAAACCAGCAGACTGTGCGGTCTCGACCATACCGATCACTCCACCCGCCGGTCCCGATAAGATGCTGTCCTTGCCCTTGAAATAATCAGCCTGTGCCAGGCCACCGTGGCTTTGCATGAATAACAGCGGCGCCGTCTCGAGAACATCGGTCAGTCCGGCACGGACTTGTTGGATATAGTGATTGAGGACAGGCGACAGATAGGCGTCTACGAGTGTGGTGTCGCCGCGGGATATGAGTTTCATCAAGGGGCTGGTCTTATGGGACACTGATACCTGTTCGAACCCCAACTCGCGGGCTATCTCGGCGGCGCGTCGTTCATGTTCGGGATACCGGTAGCCATGCAGCAGCACGATTGCGACGCTCGTGATTCCTTGCTGGCTCGTGAGTTCCAGATCTTTTTTTAGTTGCGCCTCGTCGAGTGGCCGGACGACGTCACCGCGTGCCGAAACTCGTTCCTGTACTTCGACGACGACCGTGTAGAGCATCTCAGGGAGTTGGATATCCAGCGCAAATATGTCTGGCCGGTTCTGGTAGCCAATGCGCAGAGCGTCACGGAATCCAGCTGTGATCACCAACGCAGTCACTGCTCCCTGGCGCTCCAGCAAGGCGTTGGTGGCTATGGTTGTACCCATCTTAACGGCCGCGATCTTTGTGGCGTGGCCGCCGAAATCGCGAATGAGGCTTCGTATGCCGTAGACTGCTGCGTCCGGGTAACGGTCGGGGTTCTCCGATAGAAGCTTTAACGTTGAGATCTGGCCTTGAGGGTTCGCCGCGACAATATCGGTGAATGTGCCGCCGCGATCGACCCAGAAGTGCCACTCGAGTTCGCCAGCGGCATCCATCTCATTAACTGGTCTGCGCTGTCGACGCGAACTCAAGCCTCCGAGGCTGGACGAAATTCACTCTGAAGCTGTTTCTGCACTAACGCCGGCGCTGGCTCATAGTGGTCGAACTCCAGTGTGAATACGCCTGCTCCGCCCGTCAGAGACTTCAATGTAGTCTGATAGTTGCCGAGTTCGGCTAGTGGCACTTGAGCAGAGATCCGAACTCGGTTGCCGGCGACTACGTCGCTGCCCGCAATCCGGCCCCGAATACCCGAAAGGTGCCCGGTAATGTCGCCTACCGATTCGTTCGGCGTCGTAATCTCTATCTTCGCCACCGGCTCCAAGACAACCGGTTTGGCTTTTGAAATCGCGTCCACAAACGCGCGTTTGCCTGCGGCCACGAACGCTACCTCTTTCGAGTCTACCGGATGGAACTTGCCATCGTAGACAGTGACGCGTATATCCTGTAGCGGGAAGCCGGCAACCGCGCCGCCGTTGAGCACCTGCTGTACTCCTTTCTCCACTGCCGGTATGAATTGTCCGGGAATCGAACCGCCCACGACCTTGTTCTCGAACTCGAACCCTGAGCCCCGAGGCAGCGGCTCGATCCTGAGGAACACTTCGCCGAACTGGCCGGCTCCCCCGGTTTGCTTCTTGTGCCGATAATGACCCTCTGCCTTGCGTGTCACGGTTTCTCGATAGGCGATCTTCGGCGGACGAGTGGTAATCTCTACCCCGAACTCATCTTTCATGCGCTGCAGTACCAAGCGCAAGTGCAACTCCCCCATCCCACGTAAGACCGTCTCGTTGGACTGGTTATTAATCTCCACAATCAGGCTCGGGTCCTCTGCTGTGAGCTTGTGCAGTGCCTCGGACAACTTCTTTTCCAGCCCCCGCTCAGGCAATTCGAGCGCCACGCCGTGCATGGGTGGAGGAATGTTCAGCGAGCTCATATGCACTTGATCCTCATCATGGCTTGAATGCAGCACATCATCGATGCGGATTTCGTCAATCTTGGAGACTGCGCATAGGTCGCCCGCCACTGCGGTCGAAATTTCCTCCAGATTCTTACCTTGAACTCGGTAGAGATGCGCCAGCTTCACGGCTTTTCGCTTCGTTCCCATGAACACTTGGTCACCGGCCCTGATCTTGCCCTGATGCACGCGGAGAGTCGCAAGGCGTCCGACGTAGGGATCGACGTTGACCTTGAAGACATGACCGACGAAATGACCAGTCTCGTCACCAGCATTGATCTCGAATAGGTTCTCGTCACCATTTGTCGAGTAAAACTCCGGCGGGTTGCCTTCCAACGGGCTCGGCATGAGCTGCGAAAAGATTCTTAGGAGCTGTCTCAGGCCGGCGCCGGTCTCGGCAGAGACAAAACACACCGGGATCAGATGCCCACGTCGAAGCGCGCGCTCGAACGGATCGTGGAGCTGGTCAAGTGAAATATCTTCGCCCTGTTCCAGGTAGAGCTCCATGAGATTGTCATCGAGTTCGACGACCTGATCTAGGATCTCTGTGTGGGCTGCCTGGACGGAGGAGAAATCGGGCTTTTCATCGGCGGGCTCGAAGAAACAGTCGGCTACAGCTTGGCCCTGCCGAGCCGGTAAATTCAGCGGCAAACACTGAGGCCCGAAGATCTCCCTGATTTCATTGAGTATTGTTTCAAGCTGGGCGTCTTCGGCATCAATCTTGTTGACGATGATCAGCCGGCATAATTTGCGATCGGCGGCGAAATCCATCATGCGCTGCGTGACGAGTTCGATACCGTTCTGCGCATTGATGACGATAGCTGTCGTTTCTACTGCGGGAAGAACACCTAAGGCGCGGCCCATAAAGTCCGGGTAGCCAGGTGTGTCGAGTATATTGACGCTGACCCCGTCATGTTCCAGGTGGCAAACGGCAGCGTCTAGCGAGTGACCTAACGTTTGCTCTTGCTCGGTGAAATCGGAAACTGTCGATTTCATTTCCACGCTACCCCGTGCGGGGATCGCGCCGGCCTTGTGCAAAAGCGCTTCGACTAGAGTTGTCTTGCCGGAGCCGGCGTGACCGACCAATGCAATGTTACGGATACTCCTGGTGTCGTGTGTTGATGCCACAGATCCCCTCCTTGATTATTTTGAATTGGCGTTCTTCCCCGGTGAGGTTTTTCGAGATCCCTCTATCCTAGCTCTAACTCCCGCCATGTGCGCAAGATTCCACGGAAATTTCGCGTCAAAATGCGCCGGTTTGTCGGGGAATGCTCAGCATCGAACCAAACACCATCTGGCTAGCGAATTAATAAGTAGTTATTTTTTAGTTAGTTAGACTATCTTGGGAATCTTAA
>SMWC01000146.1 GCA_004357505.1 Gammaproteobacteria bacterium
CGGCTGCTGACTCCTCAACGGCTGCCCAGAGTTTTTCAACAAAGAGCATATCGGCTCTCAGAGCCTCAGCCGTGGCACCCTCCGCAGCCGTTCTTACGATATAGCCCGGCGGCGAGTCCGGGTCTGTGACGCTCTCCACGCACTGTCGCAGGCGCTCGCGCTCCTTATCGTCCTCGATTCGGGCCGAGACCCCGACACCCCCGCGTAGCGGCATCATGACGATATAGCGAGATGGAATCGTGATCTGAGTCGTGAGACGGGCACCTTTCGTTCCCAGAGGATCCTTGAGTACTTGCACAAGAAGTTCGGCGCTCTCCTCGACAAGATCGCGAATCTTGAGCTCAATATCGCCGCTAGCCGTCTCTTCGTGCGCGTTCGGAGCGATATCCGCAGCATGAAGAAACGCCGTACGCTCGATGCCAATGTCGACGAATGCTGCCTGCATTCCGGGCAGTACTCGCGACACTCGGCCGTGATAGATATTGCTGACCAGCCCCCGTCGACTCGCTCGCTCGATCAGCACTTCCTGGAGCACGCCATTCTCTAATACTGCCGCACGCACCTCCCGCGGCGTCACGTTGATCAGAATTTCTTCCCTCAAGCTAGCGTCTCAGTTGGATGCAGCCAAACCGGACAACCGAACTCCGCGAGGAGTAAGGCAGTCACGGCGACCGGTAAGCCCATGACGGAAGAGTAGCTGCCACTGATGTGTTCTATAAAGATCGCGCCCATCCCCTGTATAGCGTAGCTGCCAGCCTTGTCCAATGGTTCGCCCGTCGCACAGTACGCCAGCCTCTCACGCTCCGTCGTCGCCCGAAACTGCACTTCGCTGGCGCTCAGCTCGCTTAATACTCGCCGTCCGTAGCGTACGACGACCGCAGTCAGGACGCTGTGACTCCTTCCCGAAAGGTCTGCCAGCATCCGCAATGCCTCCCCGGTATCTCGCGGTTTCCCCAAGACTCGTCGGTCGATGACGACGGCGGTATCCGCGGCAAGAACCGGCCGAGCCTGGCCGGCCGCCACTTCGTCCCAAATTCTGTCGGCCTTTGCGCGCGCGACGCGAGTCACGTACGCGCCAGGAAGCTCGCGGGGTCGCCGCGTCTCGCAGACATCCGCCGGTCGCACCTTGAAAGCTACGCCGATCTGCTCAAGCAATGCGCGGCGGCGTGGAGATGCCGACGCGAGATAAATGAAATCCCTTTTCATTCAAACGAATATACGGGGAAACCGGACCGAACCGAAGCTCTCGACGCGGCTGGCACGCGTTGGGTCTAGCCGGGCGCTCTGCTGAGGTCGGCTCGATGGGGGCGCAGCCCCCTGAGCGGCCTATTAAACCGCGCCCGAGAAGCGCGGCGCCTTCGGTACAGACTCCAGCAGGGCTAGTGACGATGGTAGGGGTGCCCCTCGTTCAAGGTCCACGCGCGGTAGAGCGCTTCGGCAAGCATCACTCGGACCAAGCCATGCGGGAACGTCAGTGGCGAAATCGACCATTGTTCTACGCTGCGTGCTTCGCACTCGCTCGAGAGTCCGTCGGGTCCCCCGACCAGCAGACAGACCGGCGCACCCAGGGTCATCCAGTGCTGTAGCCGTGCGGCTAACTGGTCCGTAGACCACAGCCGACCAGCCACGCTCAGTGCAATCACATGGGCCTTCGGCGGGATCGCACGCAGCATGCGCTCGCTCTCCTGCTTCTTGGCCTTCTCGCTCGAGGAAGATTTGGACCGGCGCCCCAGCGGAACCTCGATCAACTTAAGTGTACAGCTACCTCGCAAGCGACGAGCATAATTGTCAAATCCTTGGTCAACCCAAGCAGGCTGCCGATCGCCGGCGGCGATCACGAAGATACGCATGACTTTCGAGTTTCCAAGGGTGGCATTTCACGGCGATTCTAAAAAAATTCCTCTGCGTCCTCCAGGCGCTCAATATCCCAGAGTTTTTCGAGGTCGTAGAACTCCCTGACCGTCGGCTGCATCACATGCACAACGACATACGCGAGATCGATCAGTATCCAGTGGCCGCCATCCTCACCCTCGACTCCGATCGGACGATGGTCATTCTCCTTGCACCGCTCTACGAGCGCGTCTGCAATGCCGCGTACATGGCGAGCGGAACGACCGTTCGCAATGATCATGGCATCGGTCACAGAAGTGAGGTGCCTGACGTCCAAACAGGTGATGGCCTCAGCCTTGAGATCATCAAGTACGTCAACAACAAGCTCTATGAGCGCTTCCTCGGGCCTCTGCCTGGGCTTAGCTGTCTTCGACATAGCACCCCGACTCGATAATTATTTTTCTTACACTATCCGGCATCAGGAACTTGGGGTCGAGTCCGGCGTTCAGCGACGTTCTCAACTCGGTCGCCGAGATCTCAAGCTGTGTCACGGGAGTGACGAATATGCGACCACACATCGAATTGTGCAAGCTCGCCGCCTCATCGGTTCCTCGCTCGCGAAGTAACTCTCCGAGTACTCCATCTTCGGGTACTCGCCATCCCGGTCTATGAGCCACAACAATGTGAGCAAGTTCCGAAATCTCTTCCCAGCGATACCAATCCGGTAGTCCCAGAAATGCATCCAGGCCCATCAGCAGGCACAGAGATACTGAGGGATTCTCACTTCGTAGACGGCCTAGCGTATCGACCGAATAAGAAGGACCTTGCCGCTTGAATTCCCGATCATCCACGACGAAAGATGGTTGATCAGCTACAGCCGCCTTGACCATTTCAAGCCTAAACGCACCTGCAACCGTCATCGTGTCACGATGCGACGGATCGGCACACGGTACGAAACGAACTTCCGTCAGGGATAGACGTTGCAGCAACTCGAGTGCTGTGCGCAGATGACCATAGTGGATCGGGTCGAATGTTCCGCCAAAGATTCCGATTGGACCCATACGCGAATTCAGTCACTCCTCGTCAGGCCACGCGACCGGGCTGCAAATACTCTGAATCTAGCATCGCCATCACGAGCTGCGTCAGTCCGTTCCAAGGCCGGCCCTGGCTGACACCTTTGATGACATGATCGACTTCCGCAGCTTTAGCCAGTAGGTCCGTGAGCTGCCATAACCGATATCGCTGCAGCGCTCTTTTCACGAGTGGTTGACGCGATTTCCACACACGGTGTTTCGACAACGCTCGATCTTCACTATCGCCTTGCTGCACCGATGACTTCAAGCGAGCCAGCAGACAGAGCTCTCGGCACAACACCCATGATACCAGAGCGGGCGCGATTCCCTCCGCCCGCAGGCCATCCAGTACCGCGAGTGAGCGGTTCGCATCACCGTCCAGAATCGCGTCGGTGAGTCTGAATACATCAAAACGAGTATTGCTGGCAACGGCTTCGAGCACCATCCGCTCGTCTACACTGCCCTCGCCCAGCAGGAGCGCTAGTTTCTGAATCTCTTGATCAGCGGCCAGCAGATTACCCTCGACTCGATCCGCCAGAAGATCTGCGGCACCAGTTGTCAGTGTTAATCGGGCACGCCCGGCACGATCCTGTAACCATTTCGGCAAGTCGCGCCGCTCGATCGGCCAAACCTGCACGATGATACCGTTCGTCGCGATCGTCTTCACCCAGACGGTCTTAAAGGCCGCTTTGTCAAGTTTTGTCGTAGCGATCAAGACCAGGCGATCGGGATCGGCCCTCTCGACCAGCGAGCGAATGGTTCTCGAGCCGTCCTCTCCCGGGCGAGGCGTCGCGAGCCGTAACTCAAGAATGCGACGGGTTGCGAACAACGACAAATTGTCCGCATTACCTTCGAGTTCTTCCCAGTTGTAACCGCGTTCGACGATGACTAGATCTCTCTGTTCGAAGCCGTTTCGGTGAGCACACCTGCGTATCGATTCCAGGGCCTCGGCGACTAACAACGGCTCGTCACCGGCTACCAGATACACCGGCGCGAGGGTTTTGGTCAGGTGGGCTGCTAGTCGATCTGCGGCGAACTTCACCGGGCATTCTCAGAATGCATCGAGCTGGGTGAGAGAAATTCCCCGCTCTTCTAACAGCACCGGAATTCCATCCACGATGGGATATGCAATCTTGCCGTCGTCGGTTACGAGCGCATCTTGGAGTTCCTCGGTCACAACGGCGTCACCACAATCTCTGATCTTCTGCTCCAGGATGAGGCCATTCAATTTCGCCAGCGTAGCGGTCAACATAGGTTCCATCGGCAGACGGGTCACCGGGCAACAGATGATATCGAGCAAATTCTTATCGAAACTCACTGCGCACTCCTACTCCGGGACACTGTCTTGGCGGCGGTCAGATCGACCTTCCGGGACCGGGTCATAGCCAGATGGTCCCCACGGATGACAGCGTGCCAGCCGTTTGATCGTAAGCCAACCGCCATGCAAGCTACCGTGCAGCCGGATCGCTTCGACAGCGTACTCGGAGCAAGACGGTGCATACCTGCAGCGCAGACCCAACCACGGCGAGAACAGATACTGATACGCTCGGATCAACGCGACCGCGACGCGCGAGAATGTGCTCGATAGCTTGTTCATGATTTAACGTGCCCGGCGCCAGCGCGAACCTGCCGAGCTATCCTCTATCACAATGCCTGCTTTCTCAAGCTGCGACCTGATTTGATCCGCTGCGGCAAAATCTCCCTCCTTGCGTAGCTGTTCGCGCCGGCTCACCAGCGTATCAATCTCGGCGGCGGCGAGCGCCGCGGATGCCGCGGAATCGACGAACCAGGCCTCAGGATCCGCCTCTAGCAATCCGAGCAGGCCCGCGCCGGCGCGCAACGATCTGGCTATCGCCGAGCGTCGCTCCGGGTCCGTCTCCCGGTTGGCTTCTCGCGCTAGTTTGAATAGCGCAGCCAGGGCGCGAGGCGTGTTCAAATCGTCGTTCAGCGCGTCTACGACCGATGCCGGTGGCAGCTCATCAGCGCCTCCGTGCTGCTGCACCCCGCTCACCCCGGCGGCCCGTAGCGCACCGTACATTCTGTCAAGCTTCTGCTGAGCTTCAGCGAGGACGTCAGGCGTCCACTCTAATGGCTGCCGGTAGTGAGCTGTCAGCAGGGCGAGTCGAACAGCTTCTCCTGGCGCCTCGCTAAGCAAGTCTCTTAGTAGAAGAACGTTGCCGACGGACTTCGACATTTTCTCGCTCTCGACGTGAATGAGTCCGTTGTGAATCCAATAGCGGCAGAACAAGCGGCCCGCGTGAACGCAGGTACTTTGCGCTATCTCGTTCTCGTGGTGAGGAAACACCAGGTCCTGACCACCACCGTGAATATCGATGGTTTCGCCGAAATGAACCTCGACCATCGCCGAACACTCGACATGCCAACCCGGCCGGCCGCGCCCCCAGGGGCTGGCCCAGCCTACGACGTCCTCTGCAGAAGGCTTCCACAAGACGAAATCCGCCGGATCCCGCTTGTAGGCTGCGACATCGACGCGTGCCCCGGCGAGCATTTCATCGAGAGCTCGTCCGGACAGATGGCCGTACTCAGGGTAGCTGGCCACCGAAAACAGAACGTGCTCCTCCGCCTCATACGCATGACCTGCTGCCACCAATCGTTCGATCAGGTTGACGATTTGCGGAATGTGATCGGTGACCCGAGGTGCCAGATCCGGCAGCTGCACACCGAGCATCGCCATGTCCTCGAGATAGGCCGCGAAATAGCGCGCGGTGACCACGCCGATCTCGACGTTCTCAGTCTTTGCGGCAGCATTGATTTTGTCGTCGACGTCCGTGATATTACGAGCGTAGACCAGTTGGTAAGATCGGCGCAGGACACGAGCGAGGACATCGAAAACCACCGGCGGCCTGGCATTACCAATGTGGGAAAGGTTATACACCGTGGGACCACAGACATACATCGTTACCCGCTCGGGATCGGCGGGCTCAAAGAGCTCCCGGGAGCGGCTCAATGTATTGTGGAGATAAAGGGCCATTCGACAGTGCGCTGCGGCGCTTCTCGATCTACTGACGGATCGGCCTATGATAACAAGGATGCCCAAGCCGGCTGCGCTCGCGAGGGCCGCGGATCAGCGTTGCCGCTGCTCGCGATCGGCCTACCGGCTCTCGACAATTCAGCAAAGTCGCGCTAAGGAGTCGCCTATAATCTCCTACTCGCAACATTGGATCGAATTGTCATGCGTCAAGAATTTGCCTCCAGGACCAGTGTAAAGCAGGTAGAGGAAGGGACAGAGCTCGCGCCAAAATTTGACGCAGACGGTCTGATTCCTGCTGTCACCACCGACAACAACTCCGGGGAATTGCTCATGCATGCGTATATGAACGCTGCGGCCCTGCAGAAGACCATAGAAACCGGCGAGGCACACTACTACAGCAGGAGTCGTGACGTGCTGTGGCACAAAGGAGCCACGAGCGGGCTCGTGCAGACCGTGAAGGAGCTCATGATCGACGATGATCAGGACTGCATATGGTTGAAGGTCGAGGTCGCCGGTGGCGCCAGTTGTCACGTCGGCTACCGATCCTGCTTCTACCGCCGCATCTCCATCAACCGCGGCGGCACAACCGAACCACTCGAATTCACCGAGAGCGAGAAGGTATTTGATCCGAAGACCGTCTACGGGGACGCGCCTAATCCGACCGAATTGTAAGACTCGCGACCAGGCCGTCGCTTCTACTGGACGGCCGCTACAGGTCCTCTATCGGCTTCGATGCGGCGCAGAACCCGCCGCACCAGATCCTGCGCCAGGGACTGACGCAACACGGCCTCTTCGGCGCTCTTGCCCAGAACCAGCGTCTCGTCGTAGGTATAGCTGCGAGTCGCGACGAGAGACTCTGCCGGGATCAGTTTCTCGCCCTCAGACTCCAAAGAAAAGGTAATGGAATAGAATACCTCGTATTCTCGCGGAATATTTCGCGCGGAAACGGACAGCATTCGCTGGCCCGAGATATCCTCCAGAATGCTCAGCACGGCGCCGGCATCCTGTCGAGACTCCATTACCCGTGTGCCCCGTGCCGTGAGCGCCTCCCTCAGGCTGCTGTAGAACTCCGTGTGCGGGTTCGCAGCGTCGAGATAGGTCGTCGTTGTCGCTGCGGGCAATGTGCCCGCGCCCTCAAGATGGAAGCCGCAGCCACCCAGATTGACCGCGCTCAGCAGAACGAACCCTAGAGCCACGTGGAAGCGTTGCCGATGCAAGGCGCTCATCATTATCGGGATCGCAACTGCGTTTCTAACCATGACCTGCTTGATTCTACTCGGTTTTACAAAGATCATCCGACACCATCGCGCGCCGTATGGAACGCTGCTCTCCGCCAAGGGCGCGAAGTCCGACCGACTCGAGGATAGTAGACGACAATGGCAGGGTATCCGTTTAAGGAGATCGAGCCCAAGTGGCAACGCTACTGGGAGCTTAATAAGACGTTCAAGACGCCAACGGAAATCGATTGGTCTCGCCCGAAGTTCTATGCGCTGGATATGTTCCCGTATCCGAGCGGCGATGGGCTGCACGTTGGACATCCCGAAGGATACACAGCGTCCGACATCGTCTCCCGCTACAAGCGGATGCGGGGTTTCAATGTGCTCCATCCGATCGGTTGGGATGCTTTCGGCTTGCCGGCAGAGCAGTATGCGTTCAGCACCGGCACGCACCCGAAGATCACCACCGAGAAAAATATCTCCCGGTTTCGTGAGCAGCTGAAATCGCTTGGGTTCTCCTACGATTGGGATCGGGAGGTGAATACGACCGACCCGAGCTATTACAAATGGACGCAATGGATATTCAAGCAGCTGTTCGACCGAGGCCTTGCGTATCAGGAGGAATTACCTGTTTGGTGGTGCCCGGAGTTGGGCACAACGCTCGCGAACGAGGAAGTCATCGACGGTCGGTCGGAGGTCGGCGGGTTCCCCTGCGTTAGACGCCCACTGCGTCAATGGGTGTTGCGAATCACAGCATACGCCGAGGAATTATTGAGCGGCCTCGACGACCTGGATTGGCCGGAAAGCACGAAGGAGATGCAACGCAATTGGATCGGCCGGAGCGA
>SMWC01000018.1 GCA_004357505.1 Gammaproteobacteria bacterium
CAATCGCGAGCTATCGCTGCAGGCTGTCCGGAATCGTGCCGGACGTGTCGGGAATTCGTAGAGGATAATCCGTATGAAAAAACGCGGTCGCTGTTTACGTTGGGTGTTCTCGGGAGCGCTGGCAGTTAGCCTGACAGCCTGCTCCGCACCGCCATCGGCGCCGACGCTAACGATGGACTACAGTTTCAAGCAGCTTCAATTCGGCTGGGCTGCCGTTGCCGACGCGGATCACTACCGGCTTCTGGCAGATCTCGATGGTTCGACCGGGTTCGAACAGGTTGGCAGCGACCTGTCTGCAGCGACGACGAGTACGACGCTCGCCATAGCCGTACATCTCTATCCATGGGCGACGGCACGGTATACGTTGGAAGCTTGTAACCCGAACGGCTGCTCACGTTCGCCGGCAGCCAGCCCCATAGACGGCATGCTCGACACGATTGGTTACCTGAAGGCGTCTAACCCGGGGTTGGACGACCAGTTTGGCGGTGGTAGCGTGATCTACGGGCTGTCCGCAGCACTCAGTAACGATGGCAACACGCTGGCGGTTAGTTCTATCTTCGAGGACAGTGCAGCCGCCGGTGTTAACGGCGACGAGGACGATAACTCGGCGCTGGATGCTGGTGCAGTCTACGTTTTTAATCGCGGTGAAGTTGGCTGGACGCAAGAGGCCTATATCAAAGCTTCCAACTCGGAGTCAAGTGATCAATTCGGTTATTCGGTCGCGCTGAGTGGCGACGGCGATACGTTGGCGGTCGGTGCGAATCTGGAGGCGAGTAGCGCGACGGGAGTTGATGGCGACCAGGCTGATAATTCTGTCCTCGGTTCCGGGGCTGTCTACGTCTTCGGCCGCCGTGATGGGGCGTGGACCCAGCTTGCCTATCTCAAGGCCTCGAATAACGATGCGGGCGACGTGTTCGGCTATCAGGTTGCGCTGAGCTACGACGGCAATACGCTGGCTGTCGCGGCGCAGGGAGAGGACAGTGCTGCCGCCGGTGTCAACGCTGACGAGTTAAACAACGAAGCGGGAGGCGCCGGTGCGGCGTACGTATTCAGCCGCGTCGGAGACGAATGGGCGCAGCAAGCCTACATCAAGGCTGCGTACCCTGAAGAAAACGACCTTTTCGGCAGCTCCATTGCGCTAAGCGACGACGGCAACACGTTGGTCGTTGGTGCGCTCGATGAGGATGGTGGCCAGCCCGGCATCAATGGCGATCAGGCCGATAACTCCGGACGCGGTTCGGGTGCGGTCTATGTCTTTACGCGTGTCGGCAGGGACTGGTCTCAGCAAGCCTATGTCAAGGGTTTGAACACGGAGCGAGCGGACGCTTTCGGCGCGGCGGTTGCCATCAGCGCTGACGGCAATACCCTGGCCGTTGGCGCACCGGATGAGAATAATACTTCAACCGGCGCAAACGCGGAGATCGGGCATCGGGTCGGCAGCGATCAGCGTACAGAGTATTCTAACGGTGCAGCCTACCTATTCGTGCGCCAGAATGGTACCTGGGCGCAGCAAAGTTACATCAAGCCTTCGCATGTCGGACGGTTCGATCAGTTTGGCACGCGCGTTGCACTGAGCGGTGATGGCGATGTCTTGGCCGTCGGCGTGCCGCTCGAGGACAGTCCGGCGGCCGGTATCAACGGCAGTCGTGACGACGATGAAGCCGGTGGATCGGAGTTCGGCGCCGTCTACCTCTACACGCGCAGCGAGGGCGTGTGGTCGGATCACGCATACGTCAAGGCGCCGAATGTCGGAGTGTACGACGAGTTCGGCTCCATCGTTGCGCTAGATGGGGACGGAATGACGCTGCTCGTTGGTGCACGGTTCGAGGATAGCGCCGCGAGCGGATTTAGCGGTGATCGTACTAATGAAGAGGCGAGAGACGCCGGCGCTGTCTATATCTATTAGACCGCAGAGAGTAAAGAGCGGGCTAGTCGGAAACGGCTTTGCTTCTCTCGGAAAGTATTTTGTCTATCTGCTTTTCGAGCGGCTCTCTTTTGTTGTCGGTGAACTCGAATTCTTCACCGTCTTCAGAAATCACTCGATGCGTATCTGGCTTTCCTCCAGGGAGCAGGCTGATCCATTCCTTTTGCTCGCCAACCTGAACGCGCATCCGCATTACCCTGGTCATTGATTCGTCTGTCCTTGACGCATACGCGACTCAGGCTGATTATTTCTGCTTGCGGTCGATTCTGCTGTGACGTATTCCCCAGAACGGTAACCGGATTCGCAACCGCCAGCGTTCACGGGGGCTGTTAAAAGGCGCTGATGCCGGTGAGTTCCTTGCCGACGACAAGCTGATGGATCGTCTCGGTGCCCTCGTAGGTGATGATGCTCTCCATATTGAGCATGTGGCGTATAGAACAGTACTCGGCGCTGATGCCGCTGGCGCCGAGCATGTCACGGCAATCCCGAGCGATGTCCAACGCCATACGGACGTTATTCCACTTGGCAAGCGATATCTGAGTCGGGTGCAGCTTACCCTGATCTTGAAGGCGACTGAGATGAACAGCCAGCAGTTGTGCGGTAGAGATCCGGCGTGCCATGTCCGCCAGTCGAAGCTGAATGGTTTGCGTATGATTCAACGGACGGCCGAACGCTTCCCGCGTCCGGGTAAATTCCAGCACCTCGTGTAAGCAGGCTTGCGCCGAGCCGATCGGTCCCCACGCAATTCCGATACGGGCCTGATTGAGGCAGTTGAGTGGTGCGCTAAGGCCCAGTGCGTCGGGCAGGACGTTGTGATTCGGAACGCGGACATTGTCAAAAAACAAAGCGGCAGTACTAGACGCGCGCAGTGAGAATTTGTTCTCGATTTCCGTCGCGGCGAATCCCGGCATTTCGCGTTCGACGAGAAAGCCTCGGATGCCGTCGCCCGTCATTGCCCAAATGACCGCGACATCCGCGATGCTTCCACTGGTGATCCACATCTTGGAGCCGTTTAGGATCCAGTCATCGCCGTCTTGCTTCGCATGAGTCTTCATGTTGCCGGGATCTGAGCCGCCGTGAGACTCGGTCAGGCCGAAGCACCCGATGGCTTCTCCTCGGGCCATCGCGGGGAGCCAGCGCTCCTTTTGCGCCTCGGATCCAAAGGTGAAAATGGGATACATGGCAAGCGAGCTTTGTACGGATACAAAGCTTCGTAACGCGCTGTCACCTCGCTCCAACTCCTGGTAGACGAGTCCGGCGCAGACGCTACTGAGGCCCGCGCACTCGTATCCTTCGAGCGTATTACCCAATAGCCCTAAGCTCGCAATCTCCGGGATCAGCTCCTCAGGGAAGCGATGTTCCTCGAAACATTCTCGAATGATCGGTAAGACTTTGCCGTTAACGAATCTCTGGACGGTGTCCTGCACCAGCCGCTCTTCGTCGCTCAGGAGCGACTGGACATCGAGCAGGTCTAGAGCATCGAGTGAGCGCACCGTGTTCTCCAATCGATTCTTGTCAACTCATTCGAGCTACTGATGTTACGAAACAGCCGGCCAATAGACCGGAGCGATCAAATTTCGCTGAGATCAACAGTGTAGCAGTCTGTTGCGCTCTTCAACTATCCGGATGTATTGTGGGCTGCTACACTGGTCTTGGCTACGCGCATCGACTTTGTATGGAAAAACAGGAACGAGCTCGACCTATCATCATCAGGTACACGCTAGCAGTCGTCGGCGCTGCTTCGATAACGATCGCGTTACTGTTGCTTATGAATGATCTGGTCAATCGCTTCATATTACGGGAACCGGTCGAATACTTCGCCATTGCGAGTTTTCTTCCCGCTCCTGACCGTGGTCGACAGTTGCCGGATGCGCCGCCCAGTCCGGCAGCCGCTCCAGACACCCCTGAGCTCGAGTATGAAAAAAGCGAAAACGTGGTTGTCGACGTGCCGATCGTCGATATCGACACGACAACACCAATCGCAGAGCAACCGCTGAATCTCGACGATTAGCGAAGCGCAGGACGGGTTAGATTCCCGTCCGCGTCGAGTTCGAGTCCGGTCTCCTTCGCTCGTAAGAGAACCGTCTCCGGCCAGTCAACGCGACCGGCGTCGTCGCCGCCGAGGATCGCCATCAAGTACGCGTGTTCATCACCGGTATTACGGAAACCACGCATGACCCCCACGGGCACGGACACCATATCTAGAGGGCCCAACTCGGTTTCGTCGTCACCGTGGTCGCCCCAGTACACGACCCAACGTCCAGTCATGGCGACGAATACCTCGACAGTCGGGTGCGAGTGCAGGGCGGCCCCTTTGCCGGGGTCCGCACCGATATAGGTGACGTTGAATCCCTCGACCGCTCTGATCGCCGGTTGCAGATTGGAATCTTCGGTGACGCCGCGGCCGATGACGTTATAGATATCCCGCTCGTGTTCAGGGATACGCGTATCCACAAACGCTTGTTGGCTTGGGCGGAGATCTTCGAAGAGCGCGGTGCGCGATCGCATTTCCTCTATTAGAGCCGGTGTGTTCGCCATGGCTGTTTCCCCTCCGCGGTTGTGCGTACGTCAGGGCGATTATCCGGTGCCGGGAAGATATCTCGATTCCACCTCTAGAGTGTCCCCTAACATATTGATTCTCATAAGTCCAACGTTCCGGAAGATCGGACTCTAGCAGCTTTCTAGCACAGTTGTGCGTCTCCCGCCTACAATACCTGGCTCTTCGTAGGTGTGATCATGAATCTGACCCGACTCGCGCTGTCCAACCCGGTTGCTGCGGTGGTGGCGGTTCTGCTCGTGTTGCTGTTCGGGACGATCGCGCTGCTTCAGATTCCTGTGCAGATGATTCCGACCGTGGTAATTCCCAGGATCACGATCACAACGCCGTGGCGCGCGGCCGCGCCAGAAGAGGTTGAGTCGGAGATCATCGAGGCCCAGGAGGACGCGCTGCGTGGCGTGCCCGGTGTGGACAAGCTAGTGTCGAGCGCCGCCCAGGGGCAGGCGACGATCTCGCTGACGTTCGATCCCGGCGTGCCGGTCGAGCGCGCGTTGATCGAGGTCATCAACGGTCTGAATCAGGTGCAGCGCTACCCGGTCGACGCCGGGGAACCCCGCATCGAGACCGGAAGTTCCGACGTCGATAACACCATCGCTTGGTTTGGGATGTCGACCACCGAGGGAAACGACAACGACATCGCGGGGTATGAGGACTTCGTCGATGAAGTGGTGCAGACGCGTCTCGAGCGTATCAACGGCATCGCCCGCACGATAATCTACGGCGCGCGTGCGAGCGAGATTCGGGTGACCTTCGACCCCTATAAAGCCGCCGCGCTGGGCATCGATATCCCGACGCTCGCAGCGCTCACCGGGGACAACACCGACACGACGGGAGGGTTTTCCGATGTCGGGCGCCGGCAGTACACCGTCCGGTTTGCCGGCCGCTACGAGATCGAGGACTTCGGTGACCTGGTGCTCACCTGGCGTGACGGTAACCCCGTCAGGTTGCGTGATCTCGCGAGCGTCGAAAGTCGCCTCGTCGATCCAACGTTCATGATCGTCGAGTCGGGTGCGCCTGCTCTGGCCATCGGCGTTCTCGCCGAGGAAGGGATCAACGTCCTGGATGTGATGGACGACCTCAAAGCGGCGGTCGCGGAGCTTCGGGCCGGACCGCTCGCCAGAGAGGGCCTATCGATTACCCAGCTCTATGACGTCACCGAGTACATCAAGCAGTCCATCGGGATGCTGGCATTGAACCTGGTTCTCGGCATCGTCTTGGGCGTCGGGGTGCTGTGGTGGTTCTTGCGCCGCTGGCGCGCGACCGTCGTGGTCGCCATTGCCATTCCCGTGTCTCTCTTTGCTTCCTTCCTTGCGCTGAGCTTGGGTGGTAGGACCCTGAACGTCATCTCGCTCGCCGCGCTGGCGTTCGCGATGGGCATGGTGTTAGACGCCTCGATCATCGTACTGGAGAACATCGTTCGGCTGCGGGAAAAAGGAGAATCTAGCGAGGCGGCATCCCAGAAGGGCCCGGATCAAGTCTGGGGCGCCTTGTTCGCATCGACGGCGACCACGGTCGCCATTTTTCTGCCGATCTTATTCCTGCAGGACTTCGCCGGCCAGTTATTCGCAGATCTCGCGTTCGCGATCTCCGTCGCCATCGTCGCGTCGTTGCTGATTGCCATGGGGCTGGTTCCGGCGGCCGCCCACAGTTGGTTGCACCACGTAAATTTGGATGACCCGCACGAAGCATGGTGGGACGGGATCACCCGGACGGTGATGCGGGCTACCGATACCCGGCAACGACGCCACGCGTGGATCGCCGGGTTGGTACTGGCCGCGGTGACCATCACCTGGGTTCTGAAGCCGCCTGCCGACTACCTGCCCGAGGGTAACCAGAATTTCGTGTTTGCGTTCATTCTCCCGCCACCGGGACTGAGCATCGAGGCGGCAGAGACGGAGTTTCTCGACGTCGTCAAGGAGCGCCTGGCGCCCTATCTGGCAGGTCGGCGCGAACCCCAGATCGAGATGTATTTTCTCGGTATCGCCGCGCAATTCGGCATTATGGGCGTAAGGATCGCGGATGTGAGCCAGATGAATAACCTGCTGCGGCGACTCAATTCCGAGATCCTCGCCGGCATTCCGGACACGCTGGCGTTCGCGAATCGGGTCTCGATATTCTCCGGGTTCGAAGGAGGTCGCGACATCGAAGTTAATATCCAGAGTCGGGATATCGACGCGATCCTGGCCAGTGCGAGGCTGGGTATGGTGCTCATACCGGATGTGTTGCCGGGGTCTCAGGTCAGGCCCGACCCGGGAGATCAGCTGGCGCAGCCCGAGCTGCGGCTGATTCCAAACGAGCGACGCATTGCCGAAGTGGGGTGGAACCGAAGCACGATGTCGCGGATCGTCCGGGCGCTGGTCGACGGACTCTTCGTCGGCGAGTACTTCGATGGCGTTAAGAAACGCGACATCGTGCTTCGCGGCCCGGAGTGGGAGAGTCCCGAAGAGCTCGCGGCGACGCCTCTGGCAACGCCTATGCGGGGGACGGTCCCGCTGGGGGAGCTCGTGCGAGTGGAACGCACCGTGGGGCCGAACCAGATCCGGCGGGTCGATCGGCGCCGCACAATTACCTTGGTGGTGACACCGCCGCCCGGGCTATCGCTCGAAGAGTCCATCGCGACCCTGAGAGAAGAGGTAGAGCCGGCCCTCTTGGCCGAGTTGCCCGAAGATGGGGAGATCAGTTATTACGGCAGCGCAGACAATCTCCAGGTCGCGCTTAGCAACATGGCTAGGAGCTTCACTTTGGCGATTACCATACTGTATCTGTTAATCAGCGCGCTGTTCAGGTCCTTCAAAGACAGCCTGCTCGTGCTCCTGGTTCTGCCGTTGGCGACTGTCGGCGGCGTGATCGGTCTACGATTGACGAACCTGTTTACATTCCAGCCGATGGATCTGTTGACGATGATCGGCTTCATCACGCTGCTGGGTCTCGTGGTTAACAACGCGATTCTCCTCGTGCATCAGACGCGATCGCTGGAAAGAGAGGGAATCGACCGCCGGGAGGCTGTGCAACAGGCCGTTCGTATCCGGTTACGGCCGATACTGATGAGCACCCTGACCAGCTTGTTCGCTGTGCTTCCGCTTCTGCTGATCCCTGGCTCGGGCACCGAGCTCTATCGCGGCATGGCGGCGGTTATCGTCGGTGGAATGAGTGTCAGTGCGGTCTTCACCTTGATCCTACTACCGAGCCTGTTGAGGTTGGGCGAGGAACATCCAGGAGAGGCCGTGACAGGCGTACTGTCGGAAAGCTACGCTGGAAGTCGAATCGAGGGATAATGGCGGCAATGAAAGGACTTAAGACAATTCGCGTGATGGTATGGGCCTGTGTCCCGCTGCTACCGCTAACGGTTGCGGCACAAGGCGGTGGTTTTGGCCCGGCTGCCGTCGTTGTCGACAGGGTGAGGGAAACCGAACTCGCACCCACGATCAGTATCCCGGGCACGGTGCTGAGCCGCTTCGACTCGCGCCTCGCGTCCGAAGTGGAGGGCCGCGTCATCTGGTTCGCGGATGTCGGCACCGTCGTTGCGAAAGGGGATCCGCTGGTTCGCCTGGAGAGCACCACACTCGATATACAGCGCGAGGAGTATCAGGGCCTAGTCGAACGGGAACGCGCACGACTGACGTTCCTCGAGCCGGAAGTCGTGCGACTCGAGACGCTTGCAGCGCAAGACAACGCTGCCGAAAGTCTGCTCAACCAGACACAATCGAATCTGGAGGTGGCACGCGGAGACCTAAAGGTCGCCAACGCACGTCTCCGGCAGATCGAGGATCAGATCGACAAGACGACCATTCCGGCACCATTCGATGGGATCGTCAGCGAGCGCCTCGTGAATCTTGGCGAAATGATCAGCCGGCTGGATGAAGTCGTTCGCCTGGTGAATCCTGCGGCTATCGAAATTACGTCGCGGGCTCCGCTGAACGCGGTCGCGTTTCTCGAGCCGGCGTCCGAGTTGGCTATCTACAACGAGTACAGGAGAGGCATCGGAACTGTCAGAACTGTTGTGCCGTTTGGCGATCCAGAATCTCATATGTTCGAGCTGCGCGTCGATGTGCCGGCAGGAAGCTGGATCGTCGGTGAGAGTGTGCGTATGGATGTCCCCACCGCACAGCCAAAACAGGCGCTCGCTGTACCGCGGGACGCGCTCGTGCTGAGACGTGAAGGCACGTTTGTGTTTCGTGTGAACGACGAGCAAGTTGCCGAGCGCGTGCCGGTTACGACCGGCGCGGCCGACGGTGACCTGATCGAAGTGAAAGGGGATCTTGCCGCCGAGGACATGATCATCGTCCGGGGCGCGGAACGGCTTATCGAGGGTCAAACGGTCATGGTGACCGGGGGCTAGACGTCTGCGGTCGGTGCGGGGGTCTTTGAGGCCAGCCTGAATGTGAAGAAGTACACACGAAGCTGGAGTTACGGAGAGAAAGCGAGAGATTCTATGATTTTAAATCGAGCAATCTTGATTGGGCTTCTATTCCTCCCATTGACGGCCGTCGGTCACCATAGTATTGGTGCCACGTTCGATTCCGACACCGTGATCGAGCTGGAAGGCGAGATCAAACGGGTTCTCTGGCGGAACCCTCATGTGCGCTTCACGATCAGCGCCATAGACGAGAGTGGCCGGGAAACGCTTTGGGAGATCGAAAGCCAGTCAGTGAGTACGCTGCGCCGCAAGAACGTGACCACCGTACTCGTGGCGGTGGGTGATCAGATCAAGGTCGCCGGAAATCCATCAATACGTACAGCGAATGCCATGCATGCCAGTCACATGTTGCTGGCAAGCGGTGAGGAGGTCGTGTTGCGGGGAACAGGCAAGCCGCGATGGACCGATAAAGCGCTCGGCACGTCTGGACCGGCGTACGCCAGTGCGGGAAACACTTCTGACCCGGCGCGAGGCATCTTCCGAGTATGGAGCACTGTTTTTTCCGCGCCGATGCTTCTACCGGAGATCAACGCCAGCTTTGATCTCTACAGCTATCCGCTGACGGATGCGGCGCGCGCTGCTGTAGCGGACTTTGATCCGGCGGAGGACAGCCCGATCGGGAACTGCGAGGCGAAAGGCATGCCGACGATAATGGAGCAACCCTTTCCGATGGAGTTTATCTCGCAAGACGAAAATATTCTGCTGCATTTAGAGGAGTACGATCTTGTCCGCACGATCTACATGGGAACGGGCGCTCCTTCGGAGGAACTACCCGCCAGCCCCTTGGGAACTTCGGTTGGGCGGTGGGACGGGAGTACGCTGGTTGTCACCACGACGGGCGTAAATTGGCCCCACTTCGATACGGTCGGTATCCCTTTAAGTCAAGCGGTCGAGATTATTGAACGGTATAATCCGAGTGAGGATGGAAGTCGCTTGAATTACAGCATGACTGTAACCGATCCTGCGACCTTTACGGAGCCCGTGGCGCTCGAAAAGTACTGGCTGTGGATTCCCGATATCAAAGTGGGGCGCTACGAGTGTACGGTTGACGCGTAGATAGTGAGTGGCGGACGTGAACAATGCGGAGAATGTTCGATGATTGTAACTAGAATCGGCGCTTTGCTGGGAGCTCTACTCCTGCCCTACGCTGCCTTCGGTCACCATAGTTTCGCGACGACATTTAATCCCGACGTAATCGATGAACTCGAGGGTGAGATCATTGAAGTTCGCTGGCGAAATCCCCACGTGAATTTTACGCTCAAAACGGTGGATGATAGCGGCGTGGAAGTTTTGTGGGATATCGAAAGTCAGTCGCTGAGTATCATGCGGCGCATGGATCTCGCGACCGCGTTTATCCATGTCGGCGAGACGGTCAAGGTGGCCGGTAATCCTGCGAGACGAAGCGACGTCAACGCGATGTTTGTCCAGAACATACTCCTGCCGAGCGGCGAGGAATGGGTGTTTAAGTTCGGTGCTAGTCCTGCCGATCTCCGCTGGTCGGACCGACTCATGGGAACGACGGAGAAGTGGTTTGCCAGCGAAGGGGAAGCATCAGAGGCGGAGAGGGGAATTTTTCGGGTGTGGAGCACGACCCTGGCTGATGGGGCAGGCTGGCTCGGAAGATCGAGTTATCCGCTGACCGACTCGGCGCGGGCAGCGGTGGCCGAATTTGATCCGATAGCGGACGCGCCGCTTGCGAACTGCGCACCAAAAGGAATGCCGTATATCGTTACTCAACCTTATCCGATGGAGTTCGTCGAACAGAATGACACGATTTTGCTGCGTATCGAGGAGTACGATACCGTCCGCACGATACACATGGGTAGTGCTGTTGCCGAGGAAACCCCGCCGCCCTCGCTTCTTGGCTATTCCATAGGACACTGGGATAACGATACGCTCATTGTCAGGACCGCTGGGGTGAGCTACCCTTATTTCGACGGGTCAGGAATTCCGCAAAGTGATGCGGCAGAGTATGTCGAACGTATTACCGCTGCGAAGGACGGCAGCCGTTTGGACTACACAATCACGATCACCGATCCTGCGACATTTACCGAGCCGGTGGTGTTGGAAAAATTCTGGGTTTGGCTGTCTGATGTGAAGGTGGAGCCGTACAACTGTGAAGTTGGTGATTGACTACCATCAGATCTCCGGAAAAACTTTTTTCCAAAACAATCTTCCGATCTATGTCGTCGGAAAAGCGACTTTTTAATCGTCATCAGGATGCCCGTATCCTGCGCCATGACCACCGACATATCGCTCGACTTCGACTCCGTGATACTTCATCGATGCCACCAACTCGGAAGTCCAGAGTGCCTCGACTCCGCCTCTTCGAGGCCTGCCGGGTGAAAAGAGATCTGTGACAAATGCCACTCGCGCATCCGGCACGTAGGCTACCAGCGTTCCGTCGGCATGGCTGTTGATGACTTCATAGACTTCGACGGGTCGGCCGATGCCCTCGAGTGTGGCGCGTTGTCCGACTGCGATCACGGCGGCGCCCGTTTGACCGGCCCGCTCGAGCGCATTCGTGAAGAATGACGCATTATCTTGGCTTGTTACCAGCGTGGCGCCAGCTTGCACATAACCCCCAAACCCGCCCGTATGATCGATGTGATGGTGCGTCAAGATTACATATCTGAGCGGCTTTTCCGGCCAACGCTCCGCCAGATGCCTAAGCACGGCTTCGGACCGTTCGGGGAACCAGGGTGCATCAACGATGGCTAAACCGTCTGGACCTACTATCAGCAGGTTGTTTGAGCTGCCGCCCCCCTGGACCTGATAAATGTCGTCTCCGACCTCGAGCAGGGAGACGGTGTGGGTCTCGGGATAGTCTTGCGGTGCGCCGAGGCCTGCCCTGGCCAGGAAGAAGTGAGACATCGACCAACCCCATTCTCGCAAGCTTTCGTCCGTCTCCTGTAGATCATCGGACAACGCCAGCAACCGAGGGGCGATTCCGGGATTCACGTCGATGGAATTGCGGGTCTCCCGTCGCAGCAACTTGTCATCCAGAAATTGTTCCACCTGGAATGGGAACGGTACTCCGGAGACCTCTCGCCAGTCCGAGAAGATCACTTTGTGCTCAGTCTCACCCTTATGAGGATCGACTTCGATCGTTGTGATTTCCACCGGCAGGCCGTTGCTCTGATCGAGGATCATGCTCCACTGTGTGTCATGGGCGAACAACATCATCCGCTGATAGCGTCGGTCCTCGATCTTGAACTCCGACCCAGGTATGGCCTCGGCATGGGCAGCGAGAATTAACGGATTGGTCAGCCACAGGTTTTTAAAATTGGCGCCAATACGGGCTCCGCTCATGGGTCTCGTTGCCGGGGAAGGCGCCCGGCTATCCTGTCCCGCCGTCAGACCAAAGGACTCGTGGTAGGTCATGGTAAAGCTCAAATCGCCAAATACCGGGTAGACGGTATGTATTCCCCACTCTTCACGGGCTCTCCAGGCGTCCGGCTCCCACACCACGGTCAGCGTGTAATCCGAGGTATGTCTAGACACGCCATCGGGCGTGGTGCTCTGTCTCGGCGTGTAGTGCTGCCCGGTAGACTCGATTCGAATAGACGTCACGTCCTTAGCAAGTTCTAAGACCGATTGTGCCGCGGCAAGATTCGCGCCGCTGACCCCAATGACTGTAGAGACCAAAGTCCATACCAACCGATTCTGACTCATCATGTTGTGTCCTCCAGGGCCTGTGTGTGGCGAATGAATGCTCAAGCGGCGACCGGAACATGGTACAGGCCTCGACCTTAAGAATGCCATAGGGAACTATCTGGATCGACGCTTGCCGGTCGCAGCTTCCCGGATTTTGCGCGGCGTGCAACACCGCCCAAAGCATCGGACGTCTGTTGAGCGGAGGCATTGCCAGGTTACGCATTGCCCGCCATCGAAACCGTCGGCTCAGACATGACAAGACTTGGAAATCACGCTGATTTATGCGACAAACTAGGTATTCGCCACGCACAAGTAGCTGTGGCGAGCGCCTGAGAGCCCGCCAGGGCTGCTCGTATTGAGGCGTACGTCGGCTGGAAACTTCGCGGAGAAAAATAATGAATAAACGACTTCGATTGATTGTGGCGGTCTGTGCGGGGCTCGTGGTAATCGTCCTGCTGGCTAGCCGAATGGGTAGTACGCAGGAGCAAATGCAACCAGGCGCCGGATTCGCAGCGGTTCCCGGAATGAAGGGCGGGCAGGACATCTTCGGCCCTTACGAAGTTGTCGAGAACTGGCCGAAGCCGATGTCGGAGAGCCTTCCCGGACACGAGGGTTGGACCTATTCGGTCACCATGGACGTCTTTGCCGAGAGTCCGGATCGGGTGTTCCTCGTGCAGAAGGGCGAATTGCCGCTCATCGAGCAGCGGCCGCGGTCTGTCTGGTTACCGGAGCTTGGGGCGGGCCTGCAATTCCCCAACTTTCGATTGCCGTTGCGGCAGGCCGGCGCCTCGATTCCGAATGGCGACCAGCTCGAGGCTGAAGGGCGCGGTAGACCCGGCATCGACTGGCGTTGGGAGCACTGCGTTCTCGTCATAGATCGCGAAGGCAATATCATTGAGGAGTGGACGCAGTGGGACCACCTTTGGTACCGGCCGCATGACGTGGAGATCAGCCCCTACGATCCGGAGAAACACGTATGGATCGTTGACGCGGACGGGCATATGGTCCACAAGTTCACCAATGACGGTAAGGAGTTGGTCCTGACACTCGGTACGCCGGGCGAACCAGGTATGGACGATACGCATCTTCGCCGCCCGACGTTTCTCGTCTTCATGGATGCGAACACGATGTATCTAGCCGACGGCTACGACAACACGCGGGTCATTAAGTACGACATGGACGGCAACATCCTCGCGCAGTGGGGCGAGAAGGGCAACCCGCCGAACGAGACCCGCCCCGGCTACTGGAACAACGTGCACGGCATCGCCGTCGACCCCACGACCCGGCGAGTGTACGTCAACGATCGCAACAACAGCCGCGTGCAGGTCTTCGACGAGGACGGCAACTACCTGAGCGAGTGGAATTTCGGCCCGCGGCCGCCGATGGATATACACAGCTTCATCGTCACCAGCGACCAGAAGCTGTGGGCGGCCGACCAGGGTACACACAAGATCCTGGGCTATGACCTGGATGGGCATTTCCTATACTCCTGGGGCAGCTGGGGCGAGTATCCCGGCGGTATGTGGGGCGTGCACGGCATGTCCACCGACAACGAGGGTAATTTCTACACGGCCTCGGTGAACAACGGCCGGATTCAGAAGTTCCGACCTCGAGAAGGCGCCAACCCGGAATTCCTGGTGGGCAAACCGTGGCCGGGAGTCTGGTAGAGGACGGGGGCAGAATGATCAGGCTGATGGCGGCGTTTCTCGCCGGTATTCTTGTGACCTACATTGTGATGAGCAATGTAGTGAATCGAGCCGGCGACGTTAACGCAAGCGGAACGTTCGCGGAGCCCGAAGAAGCTCACCCAGCTGATGCGCCTGGCGGAAAAGGAGACGGAGCTGCTGCAATCCTATCGGCAGAGCTTGAGCGACTACCGGCAAACTCGGCAGCACCGCATAGAGACCGGTCGTCCCATGCGAGCGGTGCGGCCGAATCGGGTGATCTGATTCCTTCAGCTATGGTTTCGACAGGGGCGGGGTTCCAGCCGTCAGAAACCGGAACGGCGTCGCCGCCAGACTCGCTCACCGGAACCGCTAGCGAAGGAGACGACGCAGGTCCGGCGGAGTCCGGCGGAGGCGCAATCCCAGTACCGGAAGAACTCGCAGGACTTCTTGACGAAGGCGGGCGCATGGCCCAATTGCACCGGCAGCTCGAAAGCGAGGCGGAGGAGCTTTCCTGGTCACCCTATATGGAAGCTCAGATCGCAGGCTATCTGAGTCAGAAGCCTGCCCTGGCAGAGTTCTCGATTCCACTCATCGAGTGCCGCACGACCCTGTGCGAGGTACAGGTAATCGGCTACGGGGAGTCCCCGATGCAGAACTGGATGAATGCCACTGCCGATATGCGAGCCCAGCCGTGGTATGAGTTTGCCGATTCTTCCATCGGTGTCCAGCAGGTCGTGCCGGGAATTATCGGCTTGATGGTGGTGATGCAGAGGGCCCAGCCGTAGAATCGAACCGTTAGAACGAACAAACGTATCAGGGGGTTTTCATGAAGTCCGTGTATTTTGTGCTCGCCAGCGGGGCTGCGCTACTTTGTGGCTGTGATAATCGCTCGCCTGCCACGTCGGAACAGCAGCCCGTCGCTGACACCACACCGCCGGTCATCAGCTACGTCATTTTGAACCGGAATCCCAACCCAACCGTTCCGCTGGCTGCACTCTTGAGTCTTTCGACCGATGAGCCAACCGAGATGACGATCAGAATTGACGACGGCGAGCGGGCCTGGAACGCGACGTCAAGCGATGGCTTCGCGACGGATCACTCGCTGATGGTGCTCGGGATGCGTTTGGGGCGCATGCACCACATCAGCGCCGTCGTCACCGATCGATCCGGTAACGTCAGCGAAACGCCACCTTTGCCGCTGGAGATGCCGCCTCTTCCTGTGGATCTCACTCTGCCGGAGCTTATCACTTCAAACCCCGAGCTCATGGAGCCGGGCGTGACGATGTTTAACGTGTTCCAGCTGCCCTCCGGACTCGGCGGACCGGCGGCTCCGACTGCCGTGCTTTATATAGTCGACGAGCGGGGCGAGATCATCTGGTACTACCGGTCCGAGCTCGAAGTGGGCGACGTGCGCCGTATGAGCAATGGAAACCTGCTCTTCAGTACCGGGGACGCCAGTCTCGGTGTGGAGATCGACATGCTCGGCAATGTCGTCCAGCAGTGGCACGCTGTCGGCACCGCAACGGACGTCCCCGAAGGCAGTACACCCGTGGAGATGGGCTCGCTGCACCACGAACTCGCCGAGATGCCCTCGGGGAACCTGCTCACCTTGAGTTCAGAGTTGCGAGTCGTTCAGGACTTTCCGACGAGTGAATCCGACCCCGATGCACCGCGTGCGCCTGGATCGGTGATCGGCGACGTCATCGTTGAGTTCTCCCGGGACGGGACGATCGTTCGAGAGTGGAAACTACTGGATATCATGGATCCGTATCGCATCGGCGTCGATTCACTCGACGGCGGCTACTGGGCCGTTCGCTATGGGCCCCTGATCGAGGACCTGGAGGCGGAACCCATCCGCGACTGGGCCCACGCCAACGCGCTGATCTACGATCCCAGCGACGACTCCTATATCGTGTCCCTCTACCATCAGGACGCCGTCGTTAAAATCGATCGGGACACGGGCGAACTGCTCTGGATACTGGGTGCGCCTGATAACTGGCAGGAGCCCTGGAGCTCGCGTCGTCTGCAACCGGTC
>SMWC01000147.1 GCA_004357505.1 Gammaproteobacteria bacterium
AAGTCTGTCCGAGAACACAATGTAGTTATTCACGCCGTCCTGGCGCGACAACATCACATAGTGGCCATTGATTTTTCTCGGGAACAGCGCCATGCCCTTGTTCTTCGCGGCATTGCCACTGAGTGTATGCATCTTGAACGTCAGAAAGTCAGTCGTCTCCAGAAGCTGCGGCAATATCGCGAACCCGTTGTATGCCGTATAGGTTGCATAGTAATTAACCGACTGATCGTCATCGACAAAACGCACAAAGCGTGCATCTTCAATACCCGCACGCTCATTCTCCGTCACCGGAAAGATGACCCGCTCGGAGATCTGTTGATCCGGATCGAAGATCACCTCGTAGTTGGATCGCGCCAGCCACAGAACCATATCGATCGCATTCCGCTTGTCCTTCACTCGAAATCGAGTCGAGCGAAACTTCTCGATCTCGATCTTCAGCTCATCGAATGTGAACGTTTCGCTTAAGCCCTCCAAGAGGCGATCTACAACCCGATGGCTCGCGCCGATATCCTCGAGCTTACGTCGAAAGTGACGCCGATCGTAAGTCGGATCCGTGTGAATCTCAGGCGTGGCCACATACTGGCTTACGGCATCGATATAGATGTCGAGGTTCTCGTCAACGACTCCGCTACGAAACTCAATCGAGGAGATATGGCCCTCGCCCGTCGCTCTGAAACTCATGACAAAGCGGCGGGATCCCTTAGGCACACCCTTCTGATCCGGATGCGGCACAATTGAAGGATTGAATAATGCCGCCGATTCCACCGAGTACTCAGCGGTCATATAGGCGCCAAGCAAAAGGCGCCGTTCGCCTGATAGGGAGTCGCAGTCCGGAACGATTTCTGCAATTCGCTCGAAGTTTCTCTGTAGCGTGTCCCTGAAGTTTCTATGACGCGCCGAGAAATCCTGATAGACGGCCTCCAACAAGTGCTGGACCTCATCCTCGCTCAGCTTCGCGACCCGGTCGAGTAATGCCTTGGATCGTGCTTTATCGCCGGGAATATGCAGCCGCGTAATCACGCGTGAGCTTTCAGCGTTCAATAACGTCGGACGCCGTCTGACGAGCTGCGTGCGTTGTTCCTTAATTATCATCAGTCATTGCACATCGATGGAATCTGCCTAACAATGTTCCCAGGCTCCGGCCCCGGCTCGAAACCGCACGGATTATAGCCGTAACCTGCCGAGTCAGGTTGCCCTACGGATCACACTATCGAAATTCACCGGATTCATGCATGTCCACTCGTATCGCCGTCCTAAGTCCCATTTCATGGCGTACCCCACCGCGCGCTTATGGGCCATGGGAGCTTGTGGTCAGCCTCCTCACCGAGGAGCTGGTGCGAATGGGCCTGGATGTCACCTTGTTTGCCAGCGGGGATTCTCAGACATCCGGCAAGCTAATCGCGGTGTGCCCGCGCCCCTATTCTGAGGATCCCCAGGCTGAGCCGAAGGTAATGGAATGCCTGCACATATCCGAAGTTTTTGAGCGCGCTGCCGACTTCGATCTCATTCATAGTCACTTCGATTTTCTGCCACTAACCTATTCCGGATTGGTTGAGACGCCGGTACTGGCCACGATTCACGGGTTCTCCTCGCCGTCGATCATCCCGGTCTACAAGAAATACAACGGTCGCGTCCACTACGTCGCTATCAGCGAGGCGGACAAGTCTCCGGAACTGGATTACATCGCTACCATCCATCACGGTATTGATACCGCACAGTTCGCTTTCCTCGAATCCGCAGGCGAGTATCTGCTGTTCTTCGGGCGTATCCACCCGGAGAAGGGCACGCACGAAGCGATTCGAGTGGCACAGCGCGTCGGTAAAAAGCTCGTTATCGCCGGCATAATACAAGATCAGAAATATTTCGACGCCCAGGTCCAACCTTACATTGACGGCAAGACGGTCGAGTATCTTGGGGCTGTCGGCGTCGCCCAACGGTCAGAAGTGCTGGGCCGAGCGCTTGCCCTGTTGCATTTGATCAGCTTCGACGAGCCGTTTGGCTTAAGCCTGTTGGAGTCCATGGCATGCGGGACACCGGTCATCGCTTTCGACCGCGGTTCGATGCCGGAGATTATTCGCCACGGCGAGACCGGGTATCTCGTTGCGGACATCGACGGCGCAGTGGAGGCGGTGGACAACGTGCAGTCTATCGATAGATCCGCTTGCCGCAAACATGTCGAGCTCCGGTTTTCTCATACTCGCATGGCGGCTGACTATGCCCGCGTGTACCAAGAGATTTTACTGTAGGGGCCAAACGATGAGCGATAACAGCATAGTAAAGCGCTATCAAGGCAACCCGATTCTTACGAAGCACGACGTCCCGTACCCCGTGGAGACCGTGCACAATGCAGCAATAACAAAGTATCGGGGCCGTTACGTCATGCTCTTTCGCTCCCATCTGCGTAACGGGCGGTCCATTATCGGTAGCGCATGGAGCGATGATGGTTACCAATTTGAAGTGGAGCCCACTCCGTTCATGGTGCCAGCCACAGAAGGCGCGTTCGCCAGGCACGAAGAGTACGGTATCGAAGACCCGAGAATTAGCTCGTTCGGCGATGAGCACTACATTACCTACAGCGCTTATTCCAGATTCGGCGTACGAATTGGCCTGGCAAGGACTTCAGACTTCAGGACGATCGAAAGAGTCTCGCTGATCAGCGAACCGGACATGCGCAACATCGTGATTTTTCCTGAGACGTTCGCTGGCCGTTATGCACGACTCGACCGGCCCCATTCGGAGATCAAACCCTGGTCTATCTGGCTATCCTGGTCTCGAGACCTCGTTCACTGGGGCGACTCGGAGCCGGTCATCGGCCCGGTCGCCTACCATTGGGACGAGATGAAGATCGGTCCAGGTGCGACACCGATTCGTACCCCGGCGGGATGGCTTAATATCTTCCATGGGGTGTTTCCAACGATGGACGGCGCTGTTTACCGCCTCGGTGTCGCGCTTCATGATCTGACGAACCCCGCGACTGTCTTGGGTGTTGCCGACGAGTGGATACTCTCACCGGAAGATCCGTGGGAATTGACGGGCTATGTCCACAACGTCGTCTTTACCTGCGGTGCCATCGCCGAGGACGACGGCACGCTTAAGATCTACTGGGGTGGCGCAGATAGCGTCCTATGTGTCGGCACGGCCAAGATTGCCGACCTCGTCGAGCTATGCCGCAACCACAGCAGGCCACCGCTGGGATCATGAACTCTGTTGCTCCATCGGTGCGACCGCACTCAGCTGCGGAGAATGCGCTCGGTGACCAAGCGCAACCGGGCGGCCTTGCAACATTACCGTAGACCATTGTTCAGCTGACAATTCGAGGACGGACCCTCCAGAACTACTGAATCTGCCGGTCCTTTCCATTCGGCATCGTGATGGTCAGGAGGCGCATCAGCGGTCGCCCATCCCGGCTGGGATAGCCGCGGGCGGATATCTTCTGACCGGGTCGAAGAACGTCCGGTGTCAAACCCCTACGTATTAGCATTCCCGGTGGATAGGTCTCGAGCTGCCAGACGGTTGGCTCGTCGAACTCGTCGACAACGTGCAAATGAATATAACCGTGGGGCGCGATGAATTCGAAGCGCGTTACCTCACCCGTGACGGTGACGGTGCGCGCAGTATCGAACAAAGACGCTAAAGAATGATGGGCCGCGGCTGTCGTGACGGCAATCGAGAATAGCGTAACGAGGACTAAGCCGACGACGGTTCGCATGCTGAGCGCTTCTAAAACCGGCTGTCGGCCGGATCGCAGACCGACTCATAAATCATTCCGTCTGGGTCCAACTCCCACGTAAAGCTACGCACCCACGGAACGCTGAAAGTTTCTGGCGCTGTGATCGTGACCTCCACTTCGAGAACCTGGCGATCGTCACGCAAGCGGAAGCGCTCGAGTACTTCCACATCGCCGTACTGGCGCAGGCCGCCACCCGTCAGCAAGCCAGGCGCGACATGGGTTGTATTGATAAGGAGTATATCCTCCTCCCAATGGCCCACGGAATAACCTGAGCGCGCGGGCGGCAGATAGTCTGGTGGCTCCCAGCCGTCCATATGGATGCGCCGCACCATACCGAACGCTTCGTAGAGAAACACCAGCATCTCGTCGGTCTGCACGATCTCGAACGGGTAGATGATCAGCCCTGAGCGCGGGAACCCCGGCATAACGCAGCGGATGACCGGATCATCCAAGGGGTCGAAGGCTTCCAGATCCGCCCTTGCTCTGGGCGTCGGCTCCGGTCGGTTGGCCCCGCCGGCGTTCCGTGGCGAGGTGGCCAACCACACCCCAGCTAGATTCGGCGGCGGCTCGGCGGCAGGCGCGATCGGCGGTATCGCTACGACCAAGCCGAGCCCGGCCAAGAGACTCAGCGTAGCAACGACACGCCGACCTTGGTGGTGCGATCTAGCGCGTGACATAGTCCCAGATTACCCCAGCTTGTTCGAGTATCTGGCGTAAGTCCTGATCCAGGAGATAGCCCTCGCCGATCAGCTTCATCGACTCTGCGGCAACCAACCCTAGGTACTGCGCCTTGCTTCCATAACGTTCCTCGATCGACAACCGTGGATCGTTGCGGGCCTCGCGTTCTTGCCTATTTTTTGCAAACGGCAGGAATGAACCCGACATGTGCGACACCACGTCCGTCGGCCCATATTCAGCGTTGTAGAGGTTCCAACCGGTATAAGTCGCCAACGGCACGACAATCCCCGGCATTCTGAGTCCGCCAAGCTCGTTGCCGTCCGCATCGACTTGCGGCACGAGTATCGTGAACGCCGGACCCACTTCGGGCGGCTCTTTGGTGATGATTCCGTCGGAGGCAAAATGGGGCCCATAGTCAACCCGATAGGCCTTATGCGTAACCGTCGGGAAATTGATGCCGGGCAGAGCCGGGAAATTTACTTGGTCCGGCGCGACCAGCGTCGCGTCATCCAGCAGCGGGAAGCGACTCGGCGGTGCCGGGGTGCCATCGGTCACCCACATGTTCATCCTGAGCAGTAGCGCTCGCATGAGCCAGGAGAAATCGTTCGGATTGTTGACGTTTTGGCCGTTGGTTTGCGTCGGTGGAAACGAAGACGGCAGATGTTGAGAACCAGCGAGATGATAGACACGGGCGTATTCGTCCAGCATCGGAACATGCCTCTTACCGTCGAGAGTCGTTGTCAACAAAGACGCTACTCTTCCCCAATACTCGTAAGATGTGTTGACGTTGTAGACCTTGGGCATGAACTCTTCCGGAACGTGCGAGAGCATGCCACCGGTCTGTCCGGTCACGGGATCGGTCTGCTCAACGTCGGTGAACGGGAATATATCCGTCGGGTAGAAGAAATTGAGATAAGGGTGTGCATCGCGTGAAGCCTGTCCGAAACGTAGGTTAAAACTCCCGCGGGCGGCACCGCCGATCTGCGCGATGATGCCATCGAAAGCCTTGCGGTGCTGCTCGTCCTCATTGAAGCCCATATAGATGAGTGTTCGGAGCGTCCGGCCAGGCTGCGACATGCCATAGCCGATCACGCGGTCGATGGCACCCGCCGGCAGATTCAAGTCCGCGGAAGCGCCATACTTGAAGAAGGACACGGCGTCGCGAAGACCTGCCAGCCCTAAGCCAATGATCTCGGGGTTCACTGCCTTGTAAATGACCTCATAGATCCGTTGCGGCTCGAAGCCCGACTGAAGATAAACGCGCGTCATGTCCGGAACGACCTCGCCGTTCGCAAGGCGCGCAAAATCCCATTGGTCTCGCGGGATGACTCGCCGCTCGCCCTCCACCGAATCGCGCACGGTCAGAACGCTCTCGGGCGCCTCCGGATCGGAAACCGGATAAGGGATGTGGTTGCGGTCCGCGAGCGTGCGATCAAAGACGCGTTCCGTCACAACGAAATCGCTGCGCACCAGGCCTTCGATCGGCTCATCGGACTCGACTCGCGGCAAAAACGCGCGTGATCCGGTCACACGCGTCACCGGCACATCGAATTGCCAGCCTACCCAGAGCAGGGTGAAGCCCTGCTCCATCAAGAACCCGTCGCCGAAGTTTTCTGCCGTCGTCGGGTTTCCGGCATCCCATGTCTCGCCCTCAGCGTGGGCGTGGTTGAAGAAGGTCAACATCCGCCGGGTACCGCGATTGGCGACACCGAGGAGCATCGTGCCATTGCCGCGATCTGCCTGCGTCGGTTTGATGAGCGTAAAGGTGGCGGAAAACTCGACCAGGCCGTCCGCATTCAATGGTGCGTGCTCAATATCGACGATAATTTCATTCGCCGAATTCGTCGGGTCGACCGCGAAGTGCATCGTGCCGAGGAATTTTTCGTACGGCCCCGCAAGCCCGTAGGACTTACCTCCCAGCACGTCCTCGTGGAGTTCGACGTCCACGCGCACGACCTCGGCCGATACGCCGGAGACAAATAGGATGGCTGCAAAGAGGACTCTGGAACTCGAGTTCATCGCTTTTTCTCCACGCGAATTAGCGTGACCACGCCTCGCCCGCAAGCGCTTGTCAATAACCGGAACAGCCCGCCGGCTCTCCCCGTGAATGCTGCGCGATCGGCCTATTCCCAGCGTTTACTCCCAAGCCGCGTAGAGCGGCCTACCGATCACGTAGTCCGGATTGGCGCCCGCTCGCGGCGTGAACTTCTGGACGCCGCCTTTGTTGTCGACCTGGGCCAGATACAGGTTGCCGTCCTGGTCCACGCTCATACCATGCACACCGGCGATTCCGCCGGGGAATTCGCCGTAGGTACCCCAGGAATAAAGGAAGTTGCCGTCCAAATCGTACTTCAGAATCTTGTGCGATCTGCGATCCGCGGCCCATAGATGTCGATCGGCCGTGATGATGAACATATGAATGTTTGCGGGCTGTGCTCCGACACTCCATTCGTACAGATACTCGCCATTCTCATCAAACACCTGAATGCGGCGATTACCGCGGTCGTTGACAAACACCCGTCGCGTTTCGGGATCCACGGCAACGCCATGCACATTGTTCATATAGCCGGGACGCGTCTCATTCGGCGGCGTGCCCCGCTCTCCCCAGGACATGAGGTAATTACCGTCCGCGTCGAATTTTACGACGCGCGTGCCGTTGTAACCATCGGCGACGACGAAACTGCTGTCCGGGAACCAGGCCATGAACGTCGGCCGGTTAAAGTGTGTCTCGTCGGCACCGCGTTCGCCGTAAGTACCGATAGATTGAACCAGCGTTTTACCGTCGTTCGTGAACTTATGGATGATGTGCTTGTGGTCGTCGATGATCCAGACGTGTTTCTCCGGATCGTAGGGGTTGATCGCTACATAGTGCGGTCGCTGCAGCATCGAATCCCATTGCGTCCAGGCTTCGATGACATTGCCTTCGCCGTCGAAGACGAGGATGCAGTACTCCCACCGCGCGTCTATTCCCAGCCGACCACCGCGCTCGATCCAGGTTTTTACCCCGTCTGCCGCTATGTTGCCCGATCCACCGCCCGCCGGCAGACTCACTCGCGTGGCGTTCCGCCATACGGGTCCGGATGGGAAGTAGAGACTCGGGCCGATCTCGGGCAAGACCCGGCCCTGTGGCGGGTCGATCTTCGGCAGCAGCCCGCGTTGCAGATAGAAAATCCGGTCCGGGCTCTCCGCAAAAACGCTCTGCCCGGCACCGAAGGTCCAATTCTCGGCCCCGGGTAGCGTGGAAAGATCCTTAGGCCAATTTGCGTCGACGTCGTAAGCGCCGAACATGTCTTGACCGCCCTTTTCTCCGCTGACGGCTGCGTAACTCACGGACGCCTGCTCCTGGGCCAGTGCGTTGCCAAGCAAGATTATCGTTATCGTTGTGAGACCCGCGGCGCTCATACCGAGCGTTATCACACGTCTGAACATAGCTGCTCCTCCCGTCGTTCTAATTAAACTTTATGCCGTTATGGATAGGCCCGTCGGCTACTGCGAGAATTGTCCGAATCCTGAGAGTGCCGGATCGCAGTTATAGCGATACAATCGAAGTTCCGGCGTGTAATTCCATTGCAGGGTTCCACGAAATGGTTCCGCCAAATAGTCCGGATCCTCGATAAAGACGTCGATCATGAGCCTGGTCCCGTTCTCGCTGAGCGCAAAACGCTCGATCACATGTTTCAGGGCCCCGGAAGGCACACCATCGCCGCTCGTCGACGGGTGGTCGGCAAATAGCGTCGTATCGACGACCAGGGCGTCACCCTCCCATCGGCCGATGGAGTGGCCTTGATTCGTGCGCTCACCGTCCTCGGGGTGCGCGCGTCCGTCCGTATAGATCGTGCGCACATTATCGAAGAATTCGTTGCGGATCATGACGAGGTCTTCTTCGATGTCGATCTCCGTGAGATAGACGACGGAGGCCGTCAGCACTCCCGGCGTCGGCGGTGGAACACACTGTGCGATCGGGCTATGGATGAGGTAATCATAGCTCGCTTGTGCTGCTGCGCCCTTATCGGTCAACGGCATGCTATCAAGCTGCTCGCGAAACGGGCCGATCGTCGAGCCCCGTCCCTTCCAGATGCCGGCGATGCTGGTCGCGCTGGCGGTGCTTTCGTAATCGCTCTCGTCCTGAATCCAAATATGCCCATCCGCAGTCTCGATCGAGATCATCATCGCGCGCTTTTGCTGCGGGTTCCGTTCCGGGTGCGCCCGTACGGTGATCACGTCCCCGGGGTTCAGCATATCTCGCGTCCAGCCGCTGCGCGACATGATCGGGGTCGATCCCGTCTCGACTGCCCACTCGACGAGTTCACCGTTCTGATCCTCGGTCTTAACGTAAGTCGTAATGTGAGGATTTCTCCAGAGGAAACGCGTGACGGTTCCCTGAAAGGTCACCAGAGCCTGCTGATCATACCCCGCGTCGCTGTGATGCGCGGAAGCCGGGGTGACAAGAAAAAATATCAAGCCGACGACGAATACCGATACAAATGGCGACAGTCTTGTCACTATTTTTTCTCCTGATTCCCGCCGATTGATCGATCCATCAATCGGTTAGGAAGTGATACATGCCGAGAACGTTCAGGTCGACCCAATCGAAGTCGGCCCAGTGACTGTACTCCTCCATGTCGATATCTCGCTGCATTTCCGTCAAGGACTGACCTGCGGCGATTCCGGCGGCAACCTGGTCCCGCAGCTTCTCGAAGTATTCTCGCCACGCCCTGACGTCATCCCTGGTACCGACCGGCCCGTGGCCCGTCGCAACGAAATCAAAGCCTGCTGCCAGCCTCTCCGTTTCTACGATCGCGGCCATCCACTCATCGAACATTCCGAGTTCGTAGTCCATTTCCCTATTCGGCAGGCGTCCGAACGTGACGTAGTCGACGACGAACATCACGCTGTCGTCAGGAAAAGTGATCATGCTTGAGTCCGATGAGTGATTCATCTTGCCGACCCAGGTCAGTTTCACCCGTTTGCCGCCCAAGCTGATCTGCATCTCATCTGAATAGGTAATATCAGGAGGGCGCACAAAGCTTACTGGTCCGCGCTTCACCTCCGCGCCACTGAGCACACCGTCCTTATTCGCATCGAATCCAGCAAACTGACTGACTTCCGAGCCGGGGAAGCGACGAAAGTCTTCCCCGATCTCGCTATGTTCGATGACACCGTTGCTGTTGCTATCCATCGCCGCCACGGGCTCATACTGCCCGATGACTTGGGACAGAGTGGTAGAAGCCTGCGGCATCGCCAAGTGCGACAGCATGTTGATATGACCCACGAACCGGGCCGTATCGGCGAAGACGTCGCCGCCGGAAGCGTGGTCCCAATGGTAGTGGCTGTAGATTACGTATCTGACCGGGACCCCGAAACGGTCGTCGAACTCGCTCTTCAGCCACGTCGCAAAATCGGTATTGATCGGGTCCGGCAGAATTATGCCCTCTGTTGTGACCAAGAAGACGGTGCCGTGATTGTTATTCATGGCCCTGTAGACGTCCCCAGAAATGTGGCTAATAGAATAACCCTCTGCCGTTTGGGCAAAGCTCTCGGACGCAAGTACCAGTGCTGCGACCACGCCCGCCAAAGCCATCGTTGTCGTACGGCTACGCATCCGGATCTCCTCACTCGTTAGCAAGACCGCGCTACGCGGTTCTTTTTATCTCGTTGTTTTCGCTAGATTCTACCCGATATTGGACCTATCTGAATGCCCGCTTCGGGGCTCCCAGCAGACGCTCAGATCACGGCCGCTTCCGTGCCGGCAACGGCAAATCTCCGCCGATTATTCGCGTCCAACTACAGCTTTTCCGATATTAAGCCTTAAGTTAGAGAGAGATTTTCTCGCTAATCCCAGGGGGTTGAGCGCCGATTGACCAGCCCGACCGCTGGGGACTAGACTCCGGCCTAACGATTTACTGACGACGGAGACGTCAAATCATGAAAGCAAAATCAAGAATCGGAACTATTCTCGCCCTGCTTGCCGGCGCCGTATTAACGATCTCGTGTACGAACGATGGAGCCCAGGAACAGGCCGCGCCCAGCTACCTATTCGATCCCACCTGGCCGAAGGAGCTGCCGAACAACTGGAAAATCGGCGGCATTACTGGTCTTGCCGTCGACAGCAACGACAACGTCTGGGTC
>SMWC01000148.1 GCA_004357505.1 Gammaproteobacteria bacterium
GGTAAAGAGCGCGCATCTCTGCAGGCCGTCGTCGGTACGATAGATCAGATTCACAACGCCCTGAACGAGGCTCAGGAACTCTCCTCGCTGGCCGAGGAAGAGCAGGATTCAGACACGCTTGCAGACGTCGCTAAAGAAGTTGCCAAGGTCAAGCGGGAAGTCGAGAGACTTGAATTTCGCCGCATGTTCGCCGGCGAGATGGATCAGCACAACGCCTATCTCGATATCCAGTCCGGCTCAGGGGGTACCGAAGCCCAGGATTGGGCCGACATGTTATTGCGGATGTATCTGCGCTGGGCGGAGTCCCGAGGCTTCGGGGCGGAGATACTCGAGCTGTCTCCCGGGGAAATTGCGGGCATCAAAAGTGCTACGGTGCTATTTTCAGGCGACTATGCGTTCGGCTGGCTACGCACGGAGACAGGCGTACACCGCTTGGTCAGAAAGTCCCCATTCGATGCCGGGCATCGTCGCCATACATCGTTCGCGGCGGTATTTGTCTCTCCTGAGCTTGAGGACGACATTACTATCGAGATTGATCCCGGTGATCTGAGAGTTGACGTTTATCGAGCCAGCGGCGCTGGCGGTCAGCACGTCAATAAAACCGAGTCTGCCGTACGGCTGACTCATCTCCCGTCGGGTATCGTAGTGCAGTGTCAGAATGACCGCTCCCAACACAAGAATCGAGCGATGGCGATGGCGCAGCTCAAGGCCAAGCTCTACGAGCGGGAGCAACAAAAACGCCGCGATGAAATCGATGCGCTGGAGGACAGCAAGGCCGATATCGGCTGGGGCAGCCAGATCCGGTCCTACGTGTTAGACCAGTCTCGAATCAAGGATCTGAGGACAGGGCTCGAGAGTAGCAACCCCGGCGCGGTTCTCGACGGCGCGATAGATAGCTTTCTCGAAGAGAGCTTGAAGCAAGGACTGTAGATGAATGGCTGAGACCGGCGAGCAAAACGAGAATCGACTCATCGCAGAACGACGTAAGAAACTCGGGCAGCTTCGCGAGAAGGGAAACGCTTTTCCTAACGATTTTCGTCGCGATGCGATCGCCGCCGAGCTTCATGCAAGCTACGGGGAACATAGCGCCGAGTCGCTTGAGGCGGAATCACCCGTGGTCCATGTCGCCGGCCGCATGATGGCCAAGCGCGTGATGGGCAAGGTCAGTTTTATCAAGATCCAAGACAGGTCTGGTCAGCTGCAGTTGTTCGTCGAGCGTGACCGAGTTTCGCCCGAGCTTTATCAGGAGTTCAAATCGTGGGACGTTGGTGACATCGTTGGTGCTGCCGGTCCTCTATTTAAGACGAAAACTGGCGAGCTGTCGGTTCGTACGGATGAATTGCGCTTGTTGGTAAAGTCCCTGCGACCGATGCCAGAGAAGTGGCATGGAATCGCTGATCAGGAACTGAAGTTGCGGCAGCGTTACGTTGACCTGATCGTCAATCAAAAGACGCGCGAAGTTTTTAGCCTGCGAATCGACCTGATTCGCTTCATACGTACGTATCTCGACACGCTGGGGTTTGCTGAGGTCGAGACGCCGATGATGCACCCTATCGCCGGTGGTGCGATGGCGCGGCCGTTCGTGACGCACCATAACGCGTTGGATATGGACCTGTTTTTAAGAATCGCTCCCGAACTCTATCTCAAGCGGTTGTTAGTTGGTGGCATGGAGCGCGTCTATGAGATTAACCGGAGTTTCCGCAACGAAGGTATATCGATACAGCACAATCCGGAATTCACAATGCTCGAGCTGTATCAGGCCTACGCTGGCTACCAGGATTTCATCGGTCTGACTCAAAGCCTGATTCGTGAGGCAGCGCGGACGCTCCTGGGTCAGGACGTCGTGCAGTATCAGGGAGAAACTTTTGATCTAGGTGATGCGTTCGAAGAAATTACCGTAGAACAGGGACTCAAGCGCTTCAATTCGGACTTGAACGATAGCGAGTTGCGGGACATTGACGTCCTGCGACACGCTTGTAAGAAGCACAACATCGACGTCCGACCCGAGTACGGTGCCGGCAAACTGCAGATCGAGCTGTTCGAGAAAACCGTCGAGCACCACCTGAGTGGACCGATCTTCGTCACTCAGTTTCCGGCCGAGGTGTCTCCGTTAGCGCGCAGTATGGACGCTGATCCATTTCTCACAGAGCGTTTCGAACTCTTTATAGGCGCTCGAGAAATCGCGAACGGCTTTTCCGAGCTCAACGATCCTGAAGATCAGGCTCGGCGCTTCAAAGCGCAGGCTGAAGCGAAATCGTTGGGAGATGAGGAAGCGATGTTTTACGATGCCGATTACATTCGCGCATTGGAGTACGGGTTGCCGCCGTCCGCCGGGCTGGGGATCGGTATTGACCGGCTGGTGATGTTTTTAACCGACTCCGCATCGATTCGCGATGTCGTGCTATTCCCGCACCTCAAGCCGGAGGCCTGAGCGTCTCATAGGGTAGAGATTCTCGTCGCAGCGGCACACTCGGCTCGATTTCGCTGACCAATTGCTGATCAAGGCATTCTAGCCTCGTCACGGCCAGGATTTCGAGTCTGTTCGTTGTCTTTGACGAGCGAATGACATCGCCGACCACAGCGCCGGTTTCGTTCAGTATTGCCGTTCCGATCCCCGGCGCGCGGCTAAGATCAGCTGAAAATCGGATCATGCGTCGTTTTACGGAGCCAAGATTTTGCGTGCGTGCGATGATTTCCTGGCCGGGATAGCAGCCCTTGCTCTCATCGAGTGCGCCTAGCAGGTCGAGGTTAAGCATCTGAGGGATGAATCGATCTTGCAGTTTCAGCGTCAAGCGGGGTAGCCCGAGGTAAATTTCCGCGATCGCGGCGTCATCGCTTGCGCCCCGAGGAAACTCGGCTTCGAGTTTGGTGGTGGCAGCCTCAGAGCCGATCACGTGTACTAGCTGTGGGCCAACGCGCAGCCAGCTCAAGCCACTCGCAACTACCCGTTGGCCTGAGTCGGGTCCAAGATCGATATCGTGTCGATCGAGCCAGCTATCAGTTGCGCCGATCAGCGCGGCCGCTCGCCATTGATCGCTGTCATCGTTAATGGTGACTGCGGCGCGCAACACAAAGCGTCGCAGGTCGGCTGTCACGGCATCGGTAAGATCGTTGTCGGTGATGAGTAGCCAGTCCTCGCCCATGCGGAGCACACGAAAGATCGCTTTGACTCGGCCGGCGGCGCTGTGCCACGCTGCCAGTGGCGCTTGGTTCGAGCCGAGTCCTTGAATCTGCTGACTCAGTTGCCCGTGGAGAAAGGCCTCGGCATCTGCGCCCGCAACGCGGATGAATCCTGGTCCGGGCAACGGACAAACGACGAGTGTCTGTTCAGGAATCGGTTTCATTGGCGGTCACCCCTTTTAACAGGTTATCGGGCCGGGTCAAGAGGGGCTGCCGATCGTGCAGCGGCCGCGTGGTCGGCTAGGCAGGCGACGCATGAGGATGCGCAAACCAGCGAATTCTGGCAGACTTAGCCGTATACACGAAGCGCCGGCGCAGTAGGCTCGAGCGGATCACGAACGGGAGTCCAAAAGCGCTACAAAGGATTCGTCTGGCGACATGACGCGCCCGCGAGGAAGCGAGAACATGACAACAAAGCCTCGCGAAATCGGCGACCCCGTTGGGGGCCGCACCGGCTCGTTGCGGTGACTGGGAGCGAGCTGGTCGGTCTATCGAATTTCAGCAGAAGCGGGTCCTTAATCTTTGCCTCTTCTGCGTCACCCTAGGAAGGTAACAGCATGACGGACAGGGTCGAACGACCTTTGTCGCCGCATTTGCAGGTCCATCGACTGCAGATAACGAGCGCTCTATCTATCCTCCACCGGATGACCGGACTAGCGCTGTCTGCCGGTGCACTGGTACTGGCGTATTGGCTGATCGCGCTTGCCGGCGGTCCGGTCGCCTACGACCAGGCCGCGACGATCCTGAACGCAGGCTGGCTGAAGTTATGTTACGCGGCGTGGAGTTTCTGCTTTTTCTTTCACCTGGCGAACGGAATCCGGCATCTTGTCTGGGATCTCGGACTGGGATTCGAGCCCGGTCAGATCAGAGCCAGCGGGTGGACTGTCCTGGTTGTAGCGACTGTCGCCACCACGGCCTTTTCGCTGGCGGCGATCTTCTAAAAGGTAAGTTTCGTGAGGCTTGTTACACCGCTTAATCGAGTCCTCGGGCTCGGCTCCGCCAAAGACGGACTCGAGCACTGGTGGGCCCAGCGCCTATCCGCAGTGGCGCTCACGCTGTTGGGCCTGTGGCTTGTTTTCGCCTTCCTCGGGCTTCCGGATCTCCGCTATGCAACGGTAGCGGCATGGCTGCAGGCGCCACTCACTAGCATTCTTATGATTCTTACGCTGCTGACTTTGGGCTATCACTCTCAGCTCGGTGTGCAGGCGGTCATCGAAGATTACGTTCACGCCGCCGGCTTAAAGCTGTCGGCGCTGGTCCTCACGACGTTTGTACACATTAGTATCGTCGTCGTAAGCGTTTTCGCGGTTCTCAAGATCGCGCTTGGAGCGGCGGCATGAGTACCGAGTATGAGTTTATTGATCACCGCTATGATGTCGTCGTCATCGGCGCCGGTGGCGCCGGTCTAAGAGCTACACTCGGCCTTGTTGAGCAGGGCTTGTCCACAGCGTGTATCACCAAGGTATTCCCGACTCGCAGCCACACCGTTGCGGCGCAGGGCGGTATCAGCGCTGCGCTTGGAAACATGGGCGAAGATGACTGGCGTTGGCATATGTACGACACCGTGAAGGGATCGGACTGGTTGGGAGACCAGGACGCCATCGAATACATGTGCAAACAGGCGCCCGCATCGGTCATCGAGCTGGAACATTATGGAGTACCATTCTCGCGCACAGACGATGGGCGGATCTATCAGCGCCCGTTCGGTGGAATGACAACCCATTTCGGCGAAGGCACGGCGCAGCGAACCTGTGCAGCAGCAGATCGTACCGGTCACGCGATGCTGCACACGCTCTATCAGCAATCTCTAAAACACGATGCGGAATTCTATATAGAGTTCTTCGCTATCGATCTCCTCATGGAGGAGGGTGAGTGTCGGGGCGTCGTCGCGCTCGATCTGGCCGAAGGCCGCCTGCACCGCTTTCGGTGTCACTCGGTAATTATCGCGACCGGCGGTTACGGCCGCGCCTATCTCTCCTGCACATCGGCGCACATCTGTACCGGTGACGGTAATGCGATGGTGCTGCGCGCCGGGTTGCCGCTGCAGGATCTTGAGTTCGTGCAGTTTCACCCGACCGGAATCTTTGGGCCCGGCATGCTCATCACCGAAGGCGTGCGGGGCGAGGGTGGTTACCTAACGAATTCTGAAGGGGAGCGCTTTATGGAGCGCTACGCTCCCAATGCTAAGGACTTGGCGTCCCGCGACGTCGTAAGCCGGGCGATAACGATCGAGATTCGCGAAGGCCGGGGTGTGGGCGTTGAGAAGGACCATGTCCACCTGCATCTGGAACACCTGAGCGCTGACATTATTCGGGAGCGTCTACCCGGGATCGCTGAAACGACCCGGATTTTCGCCGGAATCGATGTTACCAAGGAGCCGATACCGGTGTTGCCGACTGTCCACTACAATATGGGTGGCATCCCGACCAACTATCA
>SMWC01000149.1 GCA_004357505.1 Gammaproteobacteria bacterium
ACGGTTTCAATGTGCAAAAGGCCTCGGCGGTATTCGATGACATCGACGATCTCCCCGCTCGTGCTTTGTTTGCCAGGAGGCTCCTGCCCGAAAGGGACGGGCTCCTCTACCGAAGCATGTGGGCGGTTGGCCAGAATATGGGCACCCCTAACGATCTTTTGGACCCGAATATCATCTTGGACGACTTACCTTATATGGGCCTGCTGGCGTGGACGACTTCCGGGATTGCCTACAACGACAGCGAGTTCACCGGCTTCGAGTTCCTGTTCGGGGTGACCGGCGAGGCGTCACTCGCCGACGAAATCCAAACCGCGGTGCATAAGGCCACCGACTCGGATGAGCCCATGGGATGGAACCATCAGATAGAAAATGAACCGATCATCAATTTCTTTTACATGAAGAAGCGCAAGCTCTGGCGGAAGCCTCATTTTGACGGTGCCGTAAGCTTCAACGTCGCGGTCGGAAATTTCGCAACGTTGCTCGATGTCGGCCTGGAGATGCGCTTCGGCGATATGCCCGGCGGCTTCACGTACATTCCTGATCCTCTCGGGCGAAACATGATCTACGATGCAACCATCGACGATGGCGATGGCCGGTACTTTTACGTCTCGCTCATCTTCAGAGCGACCGGTTTTGCCCATGCCCTGTGGTTAGACGGCAACCTCTTGGTAGACGATAACCAATGGACTGAACAACATACGATCGAAGCGGAGGACGGTATCGGCAGTGCCATCCTCGGTGTGCACTACGTACGCCCGAGGTGGGGCATCCACTTTAATTTCTGGTTCACATCGGACACGCACAAACCCGAGACGGTCGAACCGAGCGCCGAGGATGCGACCAACGACTTCGGCACGATTATGTTCGAATGGCGCTTTTAGGGGTGACCTAGCTCAGCATGAATCGCTCGATCAGCGTCGCTCCGTAGCGCCACGTAACCAGCGTCAGACCAATCGCGAGCGTGCTACTCAGGACGACCACGATGATGACTTCGGTTGTGAGCATCAACGCCACGCTCGACCGCGAGCTGCCGATCTTCAACATCGTGGTAATCTCGCGCCGCCGCAGCCTCAGGGACAACAAGAACACCAGCACCGCGGTGGCCACGGTTGCTACACTCACGAGTACGACGGCGGCCACGATGAATTGCTGGATCGTCACGATAGTATCGAGCAACTCATCTACCACGGTAGAGGGTCTAACGAGTTGGCTGCCGGTACCGCCACCTTCATAGCGGCCCATGAGAATCACCCCGGATCTCTGATCCTTCGGACGCGCCAGGACCGCAGTAAGCGGGTAGTCAGCGAGATCGCCGTGAAAATGAAATGAATCAATGTTGTCGGGGGTGACTTCGTTGTACTGAACGACCGAGGCGTTGGCGACGACGTTGTTGTCTGAGCTGCTCAAAACGGCTGCTGCCGCTTCTGGTTGCGTTAGATCCTGATGGCCGTGGCCGAGCCCCTCTATGATCCAGGCAGTCTTGACGTCAACAAAGATCGCGTCGTCATCCGGAGTGAAGGCAGACTCCAGTATGCCGACCACTTGCAGTCTCAACGGGTAGACACCCGCCAAGTCGAACACGGTCTCCGGGGAGGAAACGACAGCGTCGCCCAGCCCGACCCCCATGGCCTCGGCGGCCGCTGCTCCAAGCACGCATTCCCCGAGCACCGCCATCGGTCGCCCGGAGTCGAAACTCAGGTCACGAAAGTCGAAGTACTCGAGGCTCGTGCCGACGATTGGAAAACCGCGGCTTCGAAATCTCACATACAGCGGAATCGGGTGCGCCAACCCGGAGTCTGCTACAGAGGACAGCTCGGCGTAGCGCGTGAGGCTCGGCAGATCCGCGGTAAAATATAGCGAATTGAGCACTAACTCAAGCGGGCTGCCCTCCGCACCGATCAGCAGCGGCGTAGCCACGGCCCTTGCCGTCAGGTGCTGGGCGCTTTGCTCGACCACCACGTTCAAACCAACCGGAAGATAGATAATCAACATGATTGACGTAACCAGGATGGCCGTCTTCATGCGGTTATAGACGAGATAACGCCACGCCAGATACAAAACGCCGCTCATTGGGAGACCGCGCCCACCGCGCTTTCAGCGCCGGCCAGCGCATCGAGGACTCCACCTTTTTCGTACGCAGACAGCATGGCCTGTTTGATTTTAGTGGGCGCGGTCTCGCGGCGATAGTCTTTGACCGAAGCGCACTTCAAGCGCATGGGACCGGGGCCATCTCCGCGATCCGAGGTGTAGGCTCGGGCGTAGCTCCATTGACTAGGACGCGCGAATACTCCTCGTCTGCATGAGGTCAGGGTAATATGCGACACACCAACGTAGATTGGGGACCTCATAATGATTGATCGAGAGACTAGTATGGCGAAACAGGCGGACGCGCGTATGGAATCAAAGCTCCTAACGCCAGCTCGCCTTGCATTGCGACTAAGCGTGTACTTCGCCATTGCGCTGGGCTCGTTGTTGGCGCTCGCCGCGTATTTCCCCGGGGCCGAACAATATCTGCCCGTGGGCGGCAACAATTTACAGCTTCCCGGGACGGTCGAAGAACTTGCCGAGTCTCTACAGGGCGGCGGAGCTGGCGTCTGGGAGGAGCGGCTGGACGCTGCATTAACCGTCATCGCCAGCATTCTCGGCAGCATTATCCTCATTGTTCCAATCACGTGGGTCTACATAGCTGTCAAGCACCAAGTCGGATACCAGAAAGCTTTTGTCGCAGCACTGATCACATTGCCCATCTGCGCCTCCAGCGTCGTGCTGCTCATTCAGGACAGCCTGGCCCTGGCCTTCGGGCTCGTTGCGCTGGTCGGTGCGGTGAATTTCCGCGTAACGCTACGGGATGCGCTGGACGGGACCTACATCTTTGCTGCCATCTGCGTGGGCCTCGCATCGGGTATCGGCTATGTGGGGGTAGGCATGGTCATGACGATCGCTTTCTGTTTTGCCTCGGTGATACTTTGGAATCTGGGCTACGGCGTGAATCCGATTGAAGAGGCCAAGGTGGCCGGTAAGCTCGCCAAGCTCGAGCAGGAACAGGCCCACCCTGGCTTCGGCAGAGATTCTGAGACTCTCCCTGAGCGAGGCCGTGATGATCGATGATCTCTTGGGCGGTTAGCGCCCGTATTGTCACCGCTCAGAAACCCGAGACCGCGAATGCCCGTTCCAGCGCCGACACGTTCTCGAGCATTACACCCAGAAAGTCGCCTGTCGAAGGTCGGTTAGCGCACGGCTGAAACACAAGGCTGCTGATGCCCATGTCCTCCAGGCGTTTCACGGTCTCCGGGAGGGGTTCGGCCTCCCACACCATCCAAGTTGCCGCATGTGTATCGAGTGCTTCAGCGAGGCGGCGCCATTCATCCTGGCCCGGCATTTCGTCTGGTTCCCAATGGACGGCACGCCCATTGAGTCCATAGCGTCGAATCAGGTACTGATACACCGGGTGCGAGAACAATAACGGCTGACCGCCGATGCGGCTGGCTACGTCCTGTAACCGCTTATCGATCCCATCGAGATCCTGCTCCAGCACGCCCAGGCCCTGACGAAAATCAGCCTCGTGGTCAGGAGCTACACGAACCAGCGCGTCGAAAACGGCACGCGCCTGGCTGGTCGCGAAGCTCATGTCGAGCCAGGTCGTGAATGCCGTACCCTGGTGGCTGTGCTCCGCATCCGGGCCATGGCTGTGAGTCACCGCATCCTCGATCGCTATCAACTCGTCTACGAATTCAGCCGAAGTATCAACGAGCCGGGAGTCCCGTAATGTGGCGCGTCCGATCCAGCCGGCATAACCGGCACCGTTGAGCAGGACCAAATCAGCTTGCTGATAGCGCGCAATCGTCTCCGCCGTGGGTGACCAATTGGCCGGGTCCACGTCGGGCGGCGCCGAGAAAACTACGTCCACCTCACTGGCGGCGATTCGCTCAGCGAAGTAGCTCAGTGGATAGTTAACCGCATACACCTGCGGCAGGCCCGATGGGCCGGGCCCGGCCTCGGTGATCTCGGGAGACTGCTCACTTTGTGTGCAAGTGACCGTCGCCAGGACGAATAATCCGATCGTCCCCCGGACTACCCACTTAAGCCCTCTCTTCATCATCTCTCTCCGTCATCCCCGACATCGTCGCTTACCTCGTCACGATGCCGAGTCCGCGTGAGCGTAAAATTGCTTGAAATCGATAACGCGCTGAAATCGATCGAGAATATCGTGGTCATGAGTCACGGCGATGAGCGTGGCATCGTGCTTGTTCGCACAATCGAAGAGGCTATCCAAAACACGATGCTTATTGACGGCGTCAAGATTTCCTGTCGGTTCGTCGACCAGCAACAGTGTTGGATTGACCACTAGCGCGCGGCATACTGCGACGCGCTGTCTCTCACCCTGAGATAAGTGATTGGCATAACGAGCAAGTTTATTGCCAATCCCCACGCTATCGGCCAACACGGCGGCATGCTCCCGAGCCTCTCTATTGAGACGGAGCGTGCGGTTGATTCTAAACGGCAGGAGAATGTTGTCGAGGACGTTCAGGTACTCCAGCAACTCGAACTCCTGGAAGACGAGCCCGATGTTGGCGATGCGGAAGTCGCGGCGTACGCTGTCGTGCAGCGCCGATATTTCAACCTCGTTGATAACGATCTGCCCCGAACGCGGGATCATGATGCCGGCAATCAGGTTGAGTAGCGTGGTTTTTCCCGAGCCGCTGGGGCCGACTATTGCGACCCGTTCGCGCTGCGCTACCTTGAGATGGTCGATCTTCAAGAAAAAATCGCCCTCGTCATAGCGAAACTGCAAACTCTTAATTTCGACCACGGTCCACCGCGTTATAAGACGGCCCAAACATTATAGGGGGTCTGGTCGCCGAGAGCGCCGTCATTGCTAGCCACAAATTAAATCATACAGGTCCGACCAATCGGGGTTCACGGCGCTGATGCCTGAACAGAAAAGCCGGCGATTTCGCCGGCTTTTCTGTTCTCCTCATCCGAGCTTAGACTTCGTCTGTTAGAACTCCCAGGAGAACCCGACAACGGGTCCAGAGTGAGCGACATCCCACTTGAATCTGCTCAACCCGCTACCGGATTCGTAGTCGACGTCGTAATACCTGTAACCGATATCGAAGTGCTTGTTGTCACCGATTCGACGTTGAAAAACTACCTGCGCGTAGAAGGCGGAATCGGAATCACCACCAGCTGCGACATCAAGCTTGCCGGCAAAACCCCATCGGTCGTTGATGTCCCCGTGGAAGCGAACACCGAGAATAAAATCGGTCCAGGCATCCCCGAGGCCGATTGACGGCATCATATTCGGAACAATCGTAATGTCCTGATCGTAATATCTGGCGCCTCCATAGATATCGACATGTTCTGCGACGTTGAAGCCCAGAAGAGCGTCAACAATAATCAGTTCAATCTCGGTCGTGCCGCCGATAGCGCCACCCGTTTCGATAGGCGCCTCCAGTTCAGCGTACATCGGATCGAGGACCACAAACCACTCACCATTGCTCCACTCCATGTTTGCTGACAGCGCGATGTTCAGCAGATCCAGAATGTCACCAAAATCGGCGTCCAGAGGGACTTCATTTCCGGCTGCCGCCGTCGTGCCGTCCAGTGCTAGCAGCCACATGTACGGTGTTATGCGGAAGTTCCAGCCGTCGTTTTGCTGCGCGGTAACGAGGCCGGGCGACAACATAGCCGTAAGACTCAGAGCAAGAATCGCGGTGATGGGGATTTGTTGTCGCACTGATTTGGAAGTCATCCCAATTCTCCTTGGTGTAGTTGGAGGAATCTTGTCGCAGAGCAGTCGGCTAGAATGCTAGCCGTTCGGTATTCGAATAACAACCTCGGATCTGACTAGCTGCGTAGATTACGACAGCGCAGCATTACGATTCTAGTATAGGATCTCTTTACCTGAGACAATGCCGTTTCAAACTAACGCGGAGTAATACATCGTGCGTGATCCCAGGTGGGTCATTCTTGGCGTTTTCGCGGCCAGCGGCGCGCTTGCTGCGGGACCGTATCCGTCGATGTCCGGCATCTCCGCGGCCGCCGACGATGCATCGGTTGCCGGCAGCAACCCGGCAGGCATGACTCGTTTTGATTCGCGCGTGACGCGCGGAGAAATCCTCGGATTTTTCACGGACAACACCTGGGAAGGGCGCATCGGCACAACGGGTCCCGATGTCCGCTCCGTGGACAGCGGTACGACTATCATCCCTGCGGGCAACCTGGTGGTGCCGTTCAGGGATAACTGGTGGTTCGGCTTCACCGTCCTTGGCAGTGGCTTCTCGGAAGATTACGGGGCTGGCTGGCCCGGACGCTATTTCATCCAGGACTATGAACTCCTCTATGTCAGTGCGTTCCCGAGCATCGCCACCAAACTCACCGACAAGCTCTCGATCGCCGGCAGCCTGGCAATGACGTACACGAGTTACGAACAGAACAAGGCGGTGCCGAATCTCGACCCCGGTGCCGGGGATGGCCGTCTCAACATCGACACCGATGGGTTCACGGTGGGTTATGCCGTATCGGCGCTGTACGAATTCACCGACCGAACGCGATTCGGCATCTCCTATCGCTCCGAGTTGGATGCGGAACTGGACGGCAACGCAACATTTTCGGATCTGAGCCCGACGACGGAAGCAGTCCTCAACGCGGCCGGTTTGCTCAACGCCCGAGTCGATGTCACGAGCCGATCACCGCAATCGATCATCGCTGGTATTTATCACGAATTTGGCGACACGAGTGCCGTGACTTTTGACGTCACTTGGGCAGATTTCAGCGAATTCAGCCTGTCAGAGATCTACGTTAATGGCGATCAGTTGACCGAGACGAACGCGATCTACGACGATATTTTTGCCTTCTCTGTCGGTTACAACTGGCCTGTGTCGGATCGAATGCGGATCGGGATCGGTGCCTTGTACGCAAACGACATGATCGAGGACGAGAACCGAACATTGACACTGCGCCTCGACTCGCTTTGGTCGGTCGGTATCGGTATCGAATGGCAGTGGAATGATCGTCGCTCGATTACCGCGACACTGAACTATCTGGAGATAGGCGACGCGCCAGTGGCCTCGCCGCCCATCCCCGGCCTCGGTTCGGTGACGGGCCGGTTCACCGATCGGCAAACGATCTGGCTACAGGTCGGCATGAATATCGGGTCGGGCGGACGGTAGGACCATCTAAACCCGGTGCGTTAGCTCGACAATTATTCGTGTAATGCACTGACGCACACAACGTTACTCCTATTCGAGGAATATGACGTCGATATCCGCGCCGCTCTCAATCTCATCCACGATATAAACGACTGTCGTTCCCTGGTACACAGGCCTGTACCAGATTCGGCCGCAGTAGTA
>SMWC01000019.1 GCA_004357505.1 Gammaproteobacteria bacterium
TCAACCAATTCAGCCGCCTGGTCATAGAGGCCGTAGGCCAGATGAAAGTCTGCCTCCGCGATCGCATCCGCCTGTTCCAAGTTGATGAGCGTCTGGCTGGATAGCGTGTCGTCGTGCGCGGGTTCTGGCTCGGACTTTTTGATCGTCAGCGTTCGATCGACGGTCGGCGAGGCGGCGCGGAGCGCCGAATCTGACAGGATCTCAGACTCGGGCTCGGGCTCGGGCTCGGGCTCGGGCGCCAGCTCAGACTCGGAGATTAGCGCCGTTTGCACCTCCGGTTGCACCTCCGGCAGCGGCTCGGGATCGGCTGCTTCGATCAGTTGATCGGCAACGAGGAAGTCCTCTGCATCGCTGTCGACCTGCTGAGGTAGACTTGCGGTCGCCGACCCCGTCTCGCCGCCGTCATCGGCGTCTTCGTCCAGCGTTTCCCAGTGACCGGTCACAGCATCGATATCCCCTCGACGACTGCGCAGGTACATCACCGTCGCTCCGACCACGACGACCAGGCCTAGACCTAGACCGCCTAGCAGGATCGGAGTCGTCACCCAATCTAGAATGCCTGTCGCCGCCGAACCTAGAATCGCTAGCAACGAACCTAGAATTCCGGTCAACCAGCCTGGAATTCCCGCCAACCAACCTAGAATTCGGGACACCAACGAGGGCTGAGTCGGTGTCGTAACCACCTGGCTAGCTGCGGCAGGCGGCGCGATGACAGCAGGTTCTGCTATCACCGGCGTCGTCTCGGCTAGGGGTTCTACTTCATCGGCAAACAGCACCTCAGATTCAAGATCGACACCGGCCCCGGCCGGCAGGTCAAGCTCAGGGACAGCGGCGGCAACCTGCTCGGCCAGTCGCTCCTGGTCTGCCGCGGCCGCCGTGAGCATCGCCTGGAGCTCCTGCAGCTGCTGATCTCTGATCTCTAGCAGCCGCCGGTTGTCTTCCAGCTCACCACGGAGCGAACCGAGTTCGCCTTCTAGCTCGATGACTTCCGCAGCCGCCCCGGCACCGCTACCGGTGGCGGAGATGCCGGTGTCCGCCGCGCCAGAGGGCATGACGAGTCGCAGTCGCGCCTGCTGCTCGACGCTGCCCTGCCGCCACAGCTCAGTCTGCCGGATCGCTTCCTGGGTCGCGGCTGCGGCAGACACTTCGGCCACTTCCGCCAACTGCGGAACACGTAGCGTTGCACCTTCGTACAACGTGTTCATATTGCCGCCGAAAGCCTGAACGTTGGCGCGATAGAACGCCACGAGCATTTGGTTCATCGTGACGCCTGCGGGCCGATACCGCTCGGTAATAGCCCACAGCGTCTCCGCAGACTGAACCGGCCCGTAACGACCGGCTGTTAGCGAAGGCGCTGGGGTTCGAGTCGGCTCAAATGTCTGCAGCGGTGGTACGCGTGAGGTCGGCAGCGCGCGCGCGGTCGGCGGCGCTACCGGCTCAGGGGCTGGGCGAGTAATCGCGGCCGCCGGCCGGGTTACGTCGGGTGCGCTAACTTCGGCGGGCTGTATCCTCTGCGCAACTTCCGGCACCGGCAGTATCACGGGTGGGTCGAGCAAGACCGTGTATTCGCGCAGAAGCCGTCCTCGCGACCAGATCACCTCTACCAACATAGTGACGAAGGGCTCAATCATGGCTTGCTGTGAGCTCACGAGGATGACAGGACGCCCTAAGTCGTTGGTGCCAAGGCGAAATGCTAATCTGCCGAGATAGCCAGGACGATCAAGGCCGTAACGGCTAAAGGTTGCTGGACTCGCCAGGCTCACGCGCAGATTAGCGAGTTCTTCGGGCGTCGCGGATACGAGCTGGATTTCCGCGTCAAGCGGCTGATTAAGAGCGGACCTGAGTTCGATGTTACCAAGCCCTAGTGACCATGCCCCGACGGGAGCGAGCAGCAGTGCCAGAGCGCCCCAACGTGCCGTTGCCGTCATGAAATATCCCCTAACAAATCCGTTTGAGCCCGACGCCGCAGAGTGTTTACTGCCGAAACTGGAATACTCCTAAAGCCTTGAGCCAAACGATACATTACATAACCTGATTTACCAAAAACTCCGCGATCTGTACGCTGTTTAATGCTGCACCCTTGCGCACGTTGTCAGCGACCACCCACAAGTTCAAACCTCGTGGATGGGAGATATCCTCCCGGATACGCCCGACGTATACCGCATCCCGATGGGCCGCATCGGTCACAGCCGTGGGATAATCGCCCGGCTCTCGACCATCCAAAAGAACGACTCCAGGCGCCGAATTTAACAATTTCTGGACCTCGAGAACTGTGACTTTGGTTCGGGTTTCGATATGCAATGCTTCAGAATGGCCGAAATACACCGGAATTCGGACACAGGTGGGGTTCACCAGAAGATCTGGATCTTCCAGAATTTTACGGGTCTCCCACACCAGCTTCATCTCTTCCTTGGTGTAGCCCGTGTCCATGAACTCGGCGATTTTGGGTACCGCGTTAAAAGCCACGGGCTTCTCTTCGCCGTTACTCACGATGTGTGCTCCAGCGAGATGCGCGCGACTCTGGTCGGTCAGCGCCTCCATAGCGCTACGTCCCGCTCCCGACGTGGACTGATAAGTTGCGACGTTGATGCGCTCGATGCCGACAGCAGCGTGGATCGGCTGCAGCGCGACAACCATCTGAATCGTTGCACAGTTCGGGTTCGCAATGATGCCGCGGTTGGTGTACTCCGCGATTCGAGCCGCGTTGCATTCCGGCACGACCAACGGGATATCATCGTCGTAGCGAAAGTGAGATGTATTGTCGATAACGACACTACCGGTAGACGCCGCTCGTGGCGCATATTCCGCCGACACCGAACCGCCTGCCGAGAAGAATGCCAGCTGAGTTTTGGCGAAATCGAAATCGTCCAGCACTTCGACCTGATGCGGCTCATCGCGAAAATTGATGCTGCGGCCTACCGAGCGTCGGCTTGCCAGCGGATAGAGCTTACCCACCGGAAAGTTGCGCTCCTGGAGTATCCGGATGATGGTCTCACCCACCAATCCAGTCGCGCCGACAACGGCAATGTCATAGATATCGGACACGCTAGTCCTTAAGGTCAAGATGAAAGATGTAAATCAGGCTCCCTGCTTCGTCCCGATAGCCGGGGTCGCAGAAGTCACGTCGGCATTCTGAGCTCGATGCCTGAGATAGTGGTCCATCAGTGTCAGTGCCACCATCGCCTCCGCGATCGGGGTCGCTCGCAAGCCGACACACGGATCGTGGCGGCCGGTCGTTACGATCTGCGTTGCGCTTCCTTTGCGGTCCACGGTTTTGCCCGGCACCTGAATACTCGAGGTCGGTTTAAGGGCCATGCTGACCAGTATGTCCTGGCCGGAAGATATGCCGCCAAGCGTGCCCCCGGACGAGTTTTTGGAGAATCCGTCGGGAGTTAGCTCATCACGGTGCTCGCTACCGCGTTGCTCTATGCACCTGAACCCGTCACCAAATTCTACGCCCTTGACGGCGTTGATGCTCATGAGGGCATGGGCGATCGCAGCTTCAAGCTTATCGAAGACGGGCTCTCCCAGACCCGGCGGCACTCCACTGGCAATAATATTGATACGGGCACCGATCGAGTCCCCGGCCTCGCGCAATTCGTCCATGAACTTCTCGAGTTCATCGAGCTTCTCAGGGTCTGCGCAGAAGAACGGATTGTCGTTGACGAGTTCCAGGTCATGCGGAGCCAGATGATACGGCCCCAACTGAGCTAGATAGCCCGTGATACGTATACCTAGTTGCGCGGCCAGGTATTTGCGGGCTATGGCGCCAGCGGCCACACGCATTACCGTTTCTCGGGCCGATGCGCGGCCACCACCTCGATAATCGCGGATTCCGTACTTCTGCTGGTAGGTGTAGTCGGCATGCCCCGGCCGAAAAGTATCCTTGATCTTGCTGTAGTCACGGGAACGTTGGTCAACGTTCTGCACGAGCAAGCCGATCGCCGTGCCGGTGGTGACGCCCTCGAAGACACCCGAGAGAATTTTGACCTGATCGGGCTCTTTGCGCTGGGTAACGTGCCGAGAGCGGCCCGGCCGACGGCGCTCGAGATCGCTCTGAATATCGGCTTCCGTCAAAGCCAATCCCGGCGGACATCCGTCCACCACGCAACCCATGCTGGGCCCGTGACTCTCGCCGAAGGTCGTCACGGTGAACAAACGTCCGAATGTATCGCCAGCCATAGCTTCAATGTCCTAAGGTCGCAGTCCGGTAGCGTCACTGTCGACCGCCGCTCCGCGCTGCTAACCCGTTAAGTATCCAGTCAATTCGTCACGCGTCAATACGAAGGCCCCGTGGCCGCCATGCTCGAAGTCCAACCAAGTCACTGGCAGCCGTGCGTATTCTGTCGTAAAAGCCTCATACGCTTCGCCTACTTCCATGATGAGGACGCCGTCGTCGACGAGGTATTGCGGCGACTGGGCCAGAATTTCTCCGACCAGCGAGAGACCTTTGGGGCCGCCGGCGAGCGCTAATTTCGGTTCGTGAGAGTACTCGCGCGGCATTCCACAGAGCCGGGAGTCCGGCACGTATGGCGGGTTGGAGACGATGACGCGGTATCGGCTCTCGACCGCGGCGAAGAGATCCGACTGAAATACGCGCACTCGGTCAGCCAGATTGTTCGCTGCGACGTTGGTACGGGCCACTGCGATGGCAGCCGCCGAAATATCGACCGCATCCACGACAACGCCTGGGCAGTAGTGTGCAGCGGCAACCGCCAGACAACCGCTGCCTGTGCCAAGATCCAGGATGCGATCGCCGTCTCGCAGACGACACCAGGGCTCAAAGCCCCGACCGATAATCTCAGCCAACGGCGAGCGCGGCACCAGCACCCGCTCGTCGACGACGAAACGCAGCCCTGCGAACCACGCCTCACCGAGAAGATAGGCCAGAGGCTTTCGCTCGGCCACGCGACGTTGAATAATTTTGCTTAGGCCGGGAATCAGTGCCGGATCCGGCGCGCGCTCCCAGGCAGCGTTATCCCATCCCTGCAGGTACCGGAGCAACCAGTAGGCCTCGTCACCCGAATTGTCGGTGCCGTGCCCGAAGTCCAGCTCATGGCAGTCAAAGTATTGGGCGATCAGCGCCACCCAGTCACTACCGAGCCTGGCCAGGGAAAGTGCTCGTTCGAGCTCAACGAGAGTCATGGGCCGCGGATAATACTCCTTATGAGATAATGACTCCGTGATCGGAACCAACCTAAGAGTATTGGCGGTTGCTCTCGTGCTAGTAGCCGGTGCGACCGTTTGGATCTCTGGTACTAGGCAGAACATTCCGGCGCCTGCCGTCGCTACGGTACTCCCTGAGCCTCTCCCGCTTCCGGCGGTACAACTGACCGACCAACGCGGACTCGATTTCTCCACCTCTAAGCTGAAGGGGAACTTCAATCTCCTGTTCTTCGGCTTTACCAATTGCCCGGATATCTGCCCTATTACGCTGCAGACTCTCGCCAACGTAGACGCCGAACTGCAAGCTAGAGGCTTTGAACCGCCCCGTGTTGTGTTCGTCAGCGTCGATCCGGAACGTGATACGCCGGCACAAATCCAACGGTACCTCGGCAACTTTAACTCGAACTTCTTAGGGCTTACCGGTAGTCAACTCGCATTACAACCGTGGCTTGCTGCTCTGGGAGTCACGGTAGAACGCCACCAACATCCCGGCGAAGCGTTCTATACCGTTACCCACAACTCGACCGTATACCTCGTCGGTCCGCAGGCCGAGTGGCTCGCGATATTTAGTGCACCTCACGATGCCAGCGTGATCGCGACAGACTATCTCCGGATTCGACAGCGATACCTGACTCAACGGACGGCCGTCGCGACCTCCTCATGAGAGTCAATCTCTCGGTGTGGGTGCAATACGTGCTCCCGCAACGCTTGCTTGCGGCACTTATCTATCACGTCGCCCGGTGTACCTGGCCGCTCGTCAAAAACCCCCTGATTCGTTGGTTTGCAAATCACTACCAGGTGAACGTCGACGAGCTAGAGCAACCAAGCTTAAGCGCCTATCCGAATTTCAACGACTTTTTTACGCGGGCGCTGCAGCAGGATGCGCGATCTTTGGTCGGCGACGAACACACGGTCGTGTCGCCTGTCGACGGCTATCTGACTGAGTTTGGGACGGCCGCAGCCGGCCGGTTGATCCAAGCCAAAGGGATGGACTACCGGCTGGATGAACTCTTGGGCGAGCCGCCGGAAGGAGCCGTGAACTTGGTGCTGGGAAGTTTCGCCACGATCTATCTCGCGCCCCACAACTATCACCGCGTTCATATGCCGTTAGCAGGCACGCTTAAGCGTACCCGCTATGTGCCGGGGAGACGATTCAGTGTCAACGACCTGACGGTGACCAGGATTCCGCGACTGTTCTGTCGCAACGAGCGCGTCGTCTGCTGGTTCGATACCGCGATCGGACCCATGGTCTTGGTCCTGGTGGGCGCGCTCAACGTCTCCAGTATCACTACCCGGTGGCTTGGAGAGATTCAGAGCGGTGAACGACGGCTCTGGCAAAACAGCGGGCTGCCGCAGCGTCGCTACGGACGAGGAGATGAGATCGCCCGCTTTAACCTCGGCTCGACGGTCATCGTCCTTCTGCCGCCCGCCGCGTTGACCTGGAACGAGGAACTGACCGCCAACGGACCGCTGCGGATGGGGCAGTCTCTCGGCCGAATCCGCTCACTCGCTACAGGTGCATAAGTTGCATTCCGACTCGTGGCGACCTACCGCCTCGTTGGAAACGCTCCGGCTGCGTGCCGAGTTACTGGCACAGATACGCCAATTCTGCGCGGATCGAGGCTTACTCGAAGTCGAGACGCCGGCATTGTCCGCGGCGGGCGTGCCCGATCTAGGCCTCGAACAGATGACAGTCAAAGCCGCAGGCCTCGGAACCGGACCCTGTTATCTTCAGACCTCGCCCGAATACGCGATGAAGCGGCTCCTCGCCGCTGACACCGGTGACATCTACCAGATCTGTCGCGTCTTTCGAGACGAGGAGCTGGGCCGTTGGCATGAGCCCGAGTTCACGCTGTTCGAATGGTATCGGGTCGGCTGGGACGAGGATCAGCTCATGAGCGAGGTGGAGTCGCTGCTCGTAACGCTACTGCAACCGCATCGACGCCTGACACCCACCGTTCGCATGAGCTACCAAGATGCCTTCCACGACTTTCTGCGCGTCGATCCGCTCGGCGATGACGCAAAACTTCGCGCCGCCCTGTCGCGTGAGGCGATCAACATTCCTGCCGATATCAGCGGCAACGGAGTACTCGACCTCGCGCTGAGCCAGGTGATCATCCCGCGGCTCGACCCACACGCGATCTCCTTTATTTATGACTTTCCAGCTAGCCAGGCGGCACTGGCGAAGATCAAGTTCCAGGAACCGCCAGTCGCGGCTCGCTTCGAGGCATTCAGCGGCGGCATAGAGCTCGCCAACGGCTTCGGTGAGCTCACCGAACCGGACGAACAAAGGCAACGTTTCGACAAAGATCTCGCGCTGCGGCATCGCGGCGGCCGACACGGGCCACCGCTAGATGAGCGTTTTCTCGAAGCGTTGCGCCATGGTCTGCCACCCTGCGCAGGTGTGGCCGTCGGCGTGGACAGAGTCGTCGCTTTAGCGGCAGGACTGACCAATATCGCCGCAACCATGAGCTTCGCCCACGGCTCCGAGTCTTCCTAGCTCGGCCCTCTCCTGATGTCAGCGCAGTGGGGGCGCACCCGGCGACTTGTCAGGGAGTGCTGACAGCAAACCTGAGCGGCCTATTGAACCGCAGCCGCGAGTTCCGCTCAGGACTTCGCCCGGGAAACATACTCGCCGGTACGCGTATCGACCCTAATGACCTCTCCTTGCTCGACAAATAACGGCACACGTACGACCGCACCGGTCTCCAACGTCGCGGGTTTCACGCCACCCTGAGCGGTATCCCCCCGCAAACCCGGATCGGTTTCTATAATGCTGAGTTCAACGAAATTCGGTGGTGTGACCAGTAAGGGCACACCATTCCACAGCGTCACACTGCACATATCCTGTGCCTTCAACCATTGTTTAACATCTGCCACGGCTCGCTCATCTGCCGGAAGCTGTTCGAAAGTATCAACGAACATGAAATACCAAAACTCGCCGTCGGAATACAAATACTGCATGTCCTGCTCTACTACATCAGCTGCTTCGACAGACTCACCAGACTTGAAGGTCCTATCGACGACGCGACCGGTCTTTAGATTGCGTATCTTTACGCGATTAAACGCCTGGCCTTTGCCCGGCTTAACAAACTCATTCTCCAAAATCGTACACGGATCTCCGTCCATCATGATTTTCAAACCACCACGAAATTGATTGGTACTATAACTCGCCATCGATCTCTTGCTCTGTACGTAAACGCTTGCAGGAGCGACCGTCTAGTCGCAATCTGCGCCATAACCCGGGCGATAATACCGCCTAGTATCGTGGAAACGAACTGATTGCTATGACTAGATCCGGTATTGACCCGATCCCACCTGAGATTTCGGACTCGCCGCGTTGGCAGCATTCGTTGCGCGATGCCGTTAGAGATGTGCATGAACTTCTCGAAATTCTGCAGCTGGATCCGCTCGATGCAAACTGGGTTCAACCAGGCGCAGACGAGTTCCCGATACTGGTACCGAGAAAGTTTATCTCGCGCATGCGCAAAGGAGACCCGAACGATCCGTTGCTCCGCCAAGTGCTGCCTGCCAGGGACGAGCTCGAGGAACACCTGGGGTTCACGAAGGATCCACTGCAAGAAATCTCTCTGGCGAAAGCCGGATTCATCGAGAAATATCCGTCACGTGCACTAATCATCACCACCTCAGCGTGCCCGGTGCACTGTCGTTATTGCTTTCGGCGTCACTTCCCTTATGAGACTCAACTGGCATCACAAAACCACTGGGCCGGCGCGTTGGCCGCACTCAAGAGCAACACCGCAATTCGTGAAGTCATCCTGTCTGGCGGCGATCCATTAAGCCTCTCGAACCGTCGTCTGAGAGAACTCGTCGCAGAGCTCGAAACCATCGCGTCGGTCACTACGGTCCGTATTCATAGCCGGTTCCCGATCGTGTTGCCGGAGAGAGTCGACCGGGGGCTGCTTGCGCTTCTCGAGCAAACACGGCTCAAAACCGTTCTGGTGGTGCATTGCAATCACGCCAACGAGATCGATGAGGCTGTCAGAAGTGCACTGCAACAGGTCAGCGCAACAGGCACTTTATTATTGAATCAATCGGTCCTGTTACGTGGCGTTAATGATGACGTAGATTGCCTTGAGTCATTGAGTTACCGACTATTCGACTCCGGCGTTCTGCCTTACTACCTGCACCAGCTCGACCGCGTGGCAGGGGCGGCTCATTTCCAAGTCGAGGACAGCAAGGCATTGAACCTCATCGCTGATCTCAGAAAACGAGTCCCAGGTTATCTCGTGCCGAAACTCGTTCAGGAGGTCCCGGGAGAATTAAGTAAAATACCTCTGGTCTGACGGGTTCGGCGAGCCTATCCGGAACCCTCGAACGCATTGCAAACCTTAGCAATTCTCGCATTAAGGCGGCCCTGTCTGTAAAAGGATTTGCCGCAAAAGTCATCTGTGACCCGTGCCCGTTCGTGGCTATGTCGGAGTGCTAACATTTCCTACCCCTTGCCCATCTAGCGCTGATATCGCTATAAGGAATTCGATAAAGAATGAGTCAGGCGCATGTATCTTTGCTGGTACTAACGGACGTCGAAGAGAACGTCAAATTTCTCAATCGAATTCTCCGCAATCTAGGGGCTACGGTTCAGTGTCATTGGATCGACAGTATCGATCGCCTGACTGGCGCACTGGAGAAGCACTCCCCTGAGCTTCTGTGGCTGTTTAGCGATGGTGACGCTGCCGAGATCAAGCGAGTTGCTCAGCTGCGCAAAGGCGGCACGCCAATGGTGCCCCTTCTGGTGGTCGGCGAAAACATCGATGAATCCTCCATCGCCGCCGCCATACAAGCTGGAGCTCAGGATCTGGTCTCAGTTCAGCATGTGGAACGCTTATGCTCTGTTGCGTACCGCGAACTGCACGCGTTCCAACTCAAACAAGCATTGAACGAGACCCTCCTCTCCGCGGCTCAGTATCGCCACCAACTCACCGCGTTGAAAGCGGGGACGGAGGATGCTGTCGCCTGTGCCCAAGAAGGGATTTTGGTAGAAATGAATTCGGCGTGGGCGCAGTTATTCGGCCATGACAACGGCGACGCGATGCGCGGACTTCCGATCATGGATTTTTTTGAGCCCAGCAGCCAGACCACGCTGAAGGGCGGGCTCATCGCATGCACGAAGGACCAATGGGACTCCACACCTCTGAGAGTGACCGCCCTCACCAAAGCCGGCTCGGCGGTACCGGTGGAGGTGTGGCTAAAACGATCCGTCTTCGATGGCGATACAGCCATAAGACTCACTGTGCCCAGCACCAGACCACAATCCACCGCCCCCCAACAGCTTGTGGAGGAAGCAGTGCACCGGGATCCGATCACCGGATTTTACCACCGTCGGCATTTCATCGAGCTACTGACGAAACGTCTTGAGTCAAGCCCCCGCGGCGGCGTCCGGTTTCTAGCCTATCTGCGTCCGGACAAGTTCGGCGAAATCAAAGATGACATCGGCCCGCTCGCCAGTGAGGCTATTCTCGTGCAACTGGCCGAAGTCATTCGTCGCTTAACTCAGACTAATGATCTGTACGGCCGCTTTGGGGGCCTCGTCTTTACCGTGCTACTGGAACGTGGAACGGTGCGGGATGCAGAGGCCTGGGCGGAGAACGTTATTGTGGCGATCTCCGACCATCTATTCGAAATTGCCGATAGGACGGTTAATGTCACCTGCACACTTGGGCTGTCTGAAGTATCAAGTGGCGCTAACCGGGTTGAGTCGGTGCTGATCGATGCGGAACAGGCCAACAACCGTGGCCGGAAACGTGGCGGCAACCAGGTAGTGTTAGCCGAGATAGCCGACGAGGGTACTCGTGTTAGACGCTCCGACATCATCTGGGTGGAAAAGATCAGGTCCGCGCTGATGGATGATCGCTTTCGGCTGATACACCTGCCGATCGTCAGCCTCCATGGCAAACAAGGCGACCGGTTCGACACCGTGCTTCGCATGCTCGACAAAAAAGGTGAGGAGATACCGGCAGGGGAGTTTATGCCGGCCGCCGGAAGACACGAAATGCTCAGGACGCTCGATCGTTGGGTAATCGACGCTTCGATTGTGTTCTCCCGTAAACACCAACCCGACCAGGTTTTCGTCAAGCTTTCTATGAATTCCGTGGTTGACAAAACTCTGCTGGACTGGCTCGAGAAGGAAGTCGAAGGCAGTAGCATCGATACGAGCAGCATTTGTTTCCAGGTCAGCGCAGAAGAGATAACCCGTCACCTCGCTCAAGCCAAGACTCTCGTCTCTGGACTGAGGTCGCTGGGCTTCTCCTTCGCGGTGGAACACTTCGGTATCGACCACGACCCGATCAAAATACTCAGCAATATTCCGATGCAATATCTCAAAATCGATGGCTCCTTGATGCAGGGCCTCTCGGACAATCAAACGCATCAGGAAACCGTGCAGCGCTTCATTAACGCGGCGCGCCAAAAGGGAATCGAGACGATCGCCGAACGTGTCGAAGACGCCAATACCATGGCCGTCCTATTCCAGCTCGGGGTGAGTTATATGCAGGGCTATTATGTGCAGGAAGCCGAAGTGATTTTGGAAGATCCCGAAATCACGAGGGAACCGGACTTCGAATGGTCTCCCGAAAACAAGAAAACCGGCTGAGCAGTGGTCCAGCCAGGCTAGTTTGGTGGGCGACTAGCTCTCTGCAAGGAGTCGGTCTACCTTACGCCAGCCTCGTGGCAGGACGCTGCCCCGTTTGCCCCGACTGGCGAAATAGTGCTTGAGGTCCTTCGGTTTCAGGGTCATGTGCCGCTGTCCTGAGATGATCTTTAGCGTCTGATCCTGAGCCAACACGCAAATCGCCGCCAACTCGACACCCGCCTTTGCGGGCAGACTCAGAATTTTGTTGCCCTTGCCGCGAGCAAGCTCCGGCAGCTCTTCAACTTCGAACAAGAGTAGCCGTCCGTCGGTCGATACCGCAGCCAGCAGACTCCCCGTTTTACCGACGGCGGAAGCAGATACTACCGATGCACCCTCTGGAACCGTGAGCGCGGCCTTGCCTGCCTTGTTACGTGAGTGGAGATCCGCAAGCGTAACCACATAACCATATCCTGCGGATGAAGCCAGCACCCACTTGTCCTCCTCAGCACCTAACAGGACCGCGCAGAAGGAAGAACCATCGGGGGGCTTCAACCGTCCGGATAGAGGCTCGCCCTGGCCACGCGCCGACGGCAAAGTATGGGCAGCCAGACTGTAGGCGCACCCGGTACTGTCCATAAAGACTGCCAGTTGGTTACTGCGCCCGGTCGCCGCTGCCAGAAACTGATCGCCGGATCGGTAACTAAGCGTCTCCGCGTCGACCTCATGCCCCTTGGCAGCCCGAGCCCAGCCTCTCTCCGAGAGAACCACGGTGACGGGATCGCTGACGATCAACTCCGACTCATCCAGCGCCCGTGCCGCACCCTGCTCCACGAGGGCGGTGCGACGCTCGTCACCATGAATCTCAGCGAGCTCGATCAATTCTCCTTTGATCAGCTTGGTGAGTTGCACTTTGGATCGGAGCGGGCGCTCCAATTCGACTTTCTCCCCAGCGAGTTTTTCCTGCTCTCCCTGGATACGCACCTCTTCCAGGCGCGCCAGATGGCGTAACTTCAACTCAAGTATCGCTTCCGCTTGACTGTCACTGAGTTTAAACCGCTTCATCAGAGCCGGTTTCGGATCGTCCTGTTGGCGAATAATCTTGATCACGGCATCGAGGTTGAGAAAAGCGATCAGCAGGCCATCGAGGATATGCAAGCGACTCGTGACCTGCTCCAACCTGAACTTCAGCCGGCGCTTAACGGTTGCCTTCCGAAACTTAAGCCACTCCTCCAGTAACGATCTTAGACCGTAGACTGCCGGCAGGCCGTCTAGTCCGATCACATTAATATTGACCCTGACCGTGCGCTCCAGATCCGTGGTCGCAAAGAGGTGGCTCATCGTGGCCTCTATGTCCACGCGAGTGGACCGCGGTGTCAGCACCAAGCGCGTGGGATTCTCATGATCCGATTCATCCCGCAAATCTTCGAGCATCGGCAATTTCTTGGCACGCATCTGAGCTGCGATCTGCTCGAGCACCTTGGCACCTGACACCTGGTGTGGCAGCTCCGTGACCACCATCTCTCCCGCTTGGATTTCATACCGTGCGCGCAGGCGCAGCGTGCCAGAGCCGGTCTTGTAAATCTGCAAGATTTCCTTTCGCGAAGAGATCAACTCACCACCGGTCGGAAAGTCAGGACCTTTAATGTGCTTGGTGAGCTGACTCAGGGTCGCCTTGGGGTTATCCAGCAGACATAGAAGCGCCGCAACGACTTCTCGTACATTGTGGGGCGGCACATCCGTAGACATACCGACGGCGATGCCACTGGTGCCGTTCAAAAGGAGATTCGGTAACTGTGCGGGCAACACCGCAGGTTCCTGAAGGGTTCCGTCGAAATTGGGCAACCATTCGACGGTGCCCTGGCCGAGCTCGGCCAGCAGAACCTGTGCGTAGCGAGTCAGACGGGATTCGGTATAGCGCATGGCGGCAAAGGATTTGGGGTCGTCTTGAGAACCCCAGTTGCCGTGACCGTCAACGACCGGATACCGGTAGGTAAAGGGTTGAGCCATGTGCACCATGGCCTCGTAGCAAGCCGAGTCGCCGTGCGGATGAAATTTACCAATGACGTCGCCGACTGCCCGTGCCGATTTTTTCGGTTTAGCCGCAGCAGACATCCCAAGTTCGCTCATCGCGTAAACGATTCGCCGCTGTACCGGCTTCAGGCCGTCACCGATAAATGGCAGCGCCCGGTCCAGAATGACGTACATGGCGTAGTCCAGGTAAGCCTTCTCGGTGAACGTCGCCAGTGGGACCCGTTCGATCCCTTCAAAATTGAGTTCCTGTTCTCTCATTTGCTTAAGCTCGTCAATAAACAATCGCGACTGGGCGAGCGCTCCTGCAGATGCTAACCAGAGCGCGTGAATCTAAATGTCGGCGAGATTGCCCTTCTGCCGGAGCCATTCCCTGCGATCGGATGCCCGCTTCTTCGCCAGCAGCATATCCAGCATCTCGTCGACTTTATCGTTACTGCTGATGGTCAGTTGGACCAGGCGCCGAGTTTCCTGAGCCATCGTGGTCTCGCGTAATTGAGCCGGGTTCATTTCACCCAGCCCTTTGAACCGTGTCACCGTTACCCTGCCCTTTTTCTTCTCCGCTTCGATACGATCCAAGAGCATGTCGCGCTCTGCATCATCCAAAGCGTAGAAGACTTCCTTACCCACATCGACGCGATAGAGCGGCGGCATTGCGACGAATATATGCCCTGCCGACACTAACGGTCGAAAGTGACGCAGGAACAACGCACACAGTAAGGTCGCAATGTGCAGCCCGTCCGAGTCTGCATCCGCGAGAATGCAGATTTTGTGATAACGCAAGTCGTCCAGCTTGTCCGAGCCCGGATCCACTCCGATCGCAACGCTGATGTTATGCACCTCCTCGGAAGCAAGGAGCTCTCCCGAATCGACTTCCCAGGTATTGAGGATCTTGCCTCTGAGCGGCATGACGGCCTGATTCTCCCGGGTCCGTGCCTGCTTTGCCGAGCCACCGGCGGAATCACCTTCGACCAGGAACAGTTCCGCCAGGCTCGGCTCCTGGATCGTGCAATCGGCCAGTTTGCCGGGCAATGCCGGACCGGCAACGACCCGCTTGCGTATGACCTGCTTCGCGGCCTTAAGACGCTTCTGCGCGTTACCAATCGCCTGCTGAGCGATTTGGTCACCCGACTCAGGATGCTGATTCAGCCACAGGGCAAACATGTCTTTCACGACTCCGCTGACGAAGCCGGCACATTCACGCGAACCTAAACGTTCTTTCATCTGCCCGGAGAACTGAGGATCCTCCATTTTCACCGACAGGA
>SMWC01000020.1 GCA_004357505.1 Gammaproteobacteria bacterium
CCGTTAGTTGGCTCGATCGAGACCGAGTCTGAGTATGGCAATCGCTACTGGCACGCCATCCTGCCCGAAGCGTATGGCGGACCCATCGAGATCGAGGCCCGCTACGAAGTCACTCGCCGTAGCTATCGAATCGATCCGGCCAGCGCGGTTGCCGGCAAGACAGACCTGGCCAAATTCCTGGCCGCAAACTCCCGAGTCGTCGTCGATCATCCGATTCTAGATCCGATCCTTACAGAGATAGAGAACCGATCCATCGCGACGCGTCCGGACGACAAGATGGCCGTAGCCAGGGGTATCTATGACTGGGTAGTAGACAATATCTCCTACAAGAAAGTCGGCGTGGGCTGGGGCAATGGCGACACATTTTGGGCTTGCAATGAGCGCTACGGCAACTGCACGGACTTTCACTCGCTGTTTATTTCGCTCGCACGTACGAAAGACATACCTGCGCGTTTCGACATGGGGTTTCCAGTGCCAGAAGACCGGCCCCAGGGCAACATCGTTGGCTACCACTGCTGGGTCAACTTTTACGTACCGGAGACCGGCTGGTTCCCAATCGACGCCTCCGAGGCGGTTAATCACCCAGAGCGACGAGAACGTTACTTCGGCAGCCAGTCTCTCGATCGAATTCACTTCACCACCGGCCGGGACCTGAGACTCGGTCGCGGCCATCAGGATCGGCCACTTAACTACTTTATCTATCCGTACGTAGAAGTCGGCGGCAAGCGATATGAAGGGCCGATCGAGTCGAACTTCAGCTACCGGAATCTCGGCTCGTCGAGGGATTGAGCGCCGCATAAAAACCAGAATAACGTCTCGGCTCTCGTGCCGACGCCTGTTGCGTTCTGCTAGACTGAGATGCCAATGATCGCAAGCTCGGCGGAATAACATGCGAAAGCGAATCCTACCCGCCTTAATCGGGGCGTTCCTGTTACATCCGGCCCAGACGCAAGAGTCTGTGATGAGTGGATTCATTCCTTACGATACACACGTCGAGAAGCTGGAGAATGGCCTCACGGTAATCATCATGCCGATCGCGGCAACTGATCTCGTCGCGTATTGGTCTATCGTGCGTACTGGCTCCAGAGATGAGTATGAACCCGGACATACCGGCTTCGCCCATTTTTTCGAGCACATGATGTTTCGCGGCACCGATGCCTATCCAGCGGACGTCTATAACCGGATACTGACGAGCATCGGTGCCGATGCGAACGCCTATACCACAGACGATCTCACGGCCTACCATATCTCGATCGCCGCAGAAGACTTGGAACAGGTGATGAAACTGGAGAGCGATCGCTTTCAAAACCTCGCCTATGCAGAGCCCGATTTTCGAACAGAGGCAGGAGCAGTCTATGGCGAATACCGCAAAAACCGTACAGACCCTCTATTCGTAATTTACGAGGCCACCATGGCCGAAGCATTTACCGTACATACTTATGGCCACACTACGATGGGCTACGAAGAGGACATCGCGGCAATGCCAACGATGTTTGACTACTCGCAATCGTTTTTCTCTCGCTACTACCGTCCCGAGAACACCATCTTGTTCATCGCCGGTGGACTGGAGGTGGCTCCGGTTATGCGGTTGGTAAACACTTACTACGGCAAGTGGGAACCCGGCTACGTACCACCCGAGATCCCGGTGGAACCCGTACAAGAGACCGAGCGACGCATCGACGTAAGCTACAGTGGCCGCACGCTGCCCGTTCTGGCCCTCGCTTACAAATCTGCCGCATTCGATCCGGCCGATCGCGACCGTGTCGCTGCAGATCTGCTGGTAGAACTCGCTTTTGGCAGTACCAGCGAGATTTACCGGCAATTGGTGCTCGACGAACAAGTGCTGGAGTTTCTAGCGACCGACGCCGGCCTGAACCGGGATCCGAGCGTGATTTTTATCTACACGCGGATCAAAGACCCCGACAAAGTGGATTACGTTTTGGAGACGATCGACGCTACGATAGCGCAGTATCAACAATCCCTGCCGGATGAAGAGCGGTTGGCGGCGCTGAAGTCCCGGCTGCGTTACGATTTTCTGATGGGGCTAGAGACGCCGGACGATATCGCGCGCGGCCTCGCCCGGCATATCGCAATCAGTGGCGGATTGCTGGGCATAGAAGAACTCTATTCTGCGTACGAAACCGTCTCGGCCGAAGAGATCCGCGCAGCAGCCAGGCATTACCTGACCGCTGATCGACGCGTCGTCGCAGTGCTCAGGGAACAGTAGTGAGGCACATGACGCACTCCTTGGCCGTGCTCGCGCTAGCGTTAGGCGCTTGCGTTGATGAGTTGGAGCCGGCACAAGACCAGGCGGACGTGCGAGAGACAGACATGGTGTTGTTGTCCGTACCGACAGAACCTACGATCTCATTTTCGGTCTGGTTTAAGGTCGGCTCGCAGTACGACCCACCTGGCAAAGAGGGTCTCGCGTATCTGACGGGCCAGATGTTAGCCGACGCCTCCACCGAGATCTATCCCTACGAGGAGATACTCGAGAAGCTCTACCCCATCGCCTCCAACTACCGGATCCGCGTCGATCGCGAGATGACCACACTCACCGGCAGGACGCACAGGGACAATATCGAGGTGTTCTCCAGCCTGTTTATCGACGCTTATCTGCGACCTGCGTTTGTCGATAGTGATTTTCAACGCATCAAGAGCGACACGATCAACTACCTGGAAAATGTCTTACGCTATTCTTCCGACGAGGAACTGGGTAAGGCTGCGTTGAATCAGCTAATCTTTGCCGGCACCCCGTACGCGCATCCGCCCCAGGGCACGGTCGACGGCCTGAACTCGATCACGCTGGACGACATCCGCGGTTTCTATCGACAGTACTTCACGATTGGCAGCGCGACGGCCGCATTGGGCGGCGGCTTCGATGACTCACTCGTCGAGTTGCTGGAAGCGTCGCTGACCAGCCTGCCGGCCGGTGATGCCCAGCCCGCGCCGCAAGTCAACCCGCATAGCTGGGAAGGACAGCAGGTCGTTCTGGTCGACAAACCCGATGCCGATGCGTCGATCAGCTTCGGCTTTCCGATCGATGTGCATCGCGGCGAGCGCGAATTCTATGCGCTGTGGATTGCGAACTCGTGGCTCGGAGAACATCGCAATCAGGCCAGTCACCTGTTCCAGGTAATACGAGAGGCACGCGGATTCAATTACGGCGACTACTCTTATATAGAGGCCTATCCAGAAGGAGGCCGACGCAGCATGCCGCCCGTTAACGTCGCCCGGCGTCACCAATTTTTCGAAGTCTGGATCCGCACGTTGCCGAACCATCAGGCCCATTTCGCACTGCGCGCCGCCATTCGTGAACTCGAACTCCTCGTCGACGAGGGCCTCAGCGACGAGGAGTTCGAGCTGACTCGTTCCTTCTTAAAGAAATACGTGCTGCACTTCGCCATGACTTCCCCCGAACGCCTGGGTTACGCCATCGACGATCGCTTCTATGGCATCGAAGGCGAAGGCCATCTGACTCGCTTCCGACGACTCATGGATGAGATCACGCTGGCAGAGGTCAATGCCGCGCTCAAACGGCAGTTACGAGCGGACAATTTGAAGATCGCTATCGTCACCGGCGAAGCAGAAGCACTCGCTGAGGCTTTGTCAACCGACGCCCCGAGTCCGGTGGAGTATGACTCACCAAAACCGCAGTCGGTCATGGATGAAGACCGCATGATCGCGAGATTCTCTTTGGGCATTATGCCCGAGGACATAACCATCGTGCCGGTGGATGAATTGTTTTGAAGCACCGTCTAGCCGTGCCGGCTGGGTCTTTGTTGAACCGCTAGACAAGCTCCGCGTCTGAACGAATCTCGACTAATGCCGGACCGTCGTGCGCGAGCGCGGTCTCGAGAGCCGAATCGAGGTCATCGGCTTCGTTAACTTCAACACCCAATGCGCCACACAACTCAGCATACTTTGCGAAACTCGGATTGTGCAGGGATGTCTGCCAAACCTCCCAATTGCCGACGCGTTGCTCTTTGCTGATCTTGCCGAGCTCATCGTTATTGAGCAGCACGTGAGTGATGTTCATACCGTACTTGACAGCCGTCGTCAGCTCCGCCAGGTACTGCCCGAAGCCGCCGTCGCCCGACACGGACACGACCTGCCGGCCCTTGAAACGGGGGTCATCTTCCTGCGTTGCGGCCCAAGCACCCATCGCGGCAGGAAACGAAAACCCGATCGAACCCAAATAACCCGACATCAGCACAGACTGACGGGCGCACTCGAAGTATCGACCGAAGCTGTAAGTATTGTTGCCGACGTCGACAGCGATGATCGCGTCATCGGCCACCTGCCGAGTCAGCGCCGCAAAGATCGCGGCGGAATTGATGCCATGACCCTGTTCATCAGCGGCGCGTTTGTCTTTTTCGGCGCGCCAAATCGCCCAGCGATCGGCCAGGTCTGAGCGTTGATCCTGCGCGGACATGCCATTAGCGAGGCGTTGTTTAAGAATCCCGCAGGTCACACCGATCTCGCCCCATACCGGAACATCCACGGCATGAAATTTACCCAGAATCAGCGGGTCGAAGTCGACCTGGATCGTCGGCTTCTTAGGGCTGATACCCGTATGGTTGCTGAAGCTCGCACCGAACACGAGCAGGCAATCGGATTCATTCATAACCCAACTCGCAACAGGCGTGCCGCTACGCCCCAAGACGCCGGCAGCAAGTGCGTGATGATCCGAAATCAAGCCCTTGGCCTTGAACGTCGTGACCACCGGTGAGCCCAGCGTCTCGGCCAACTCCATGACACCGTTCATCTGGAAGCGGGCGCCGTGGCCAACAATGATCACAGGCCGCTTCGCGGACTCTAACATCACCACAGCCTTGTCGATCGCAATCGCCGGCGGTGCTATTTCCTGAGCGGCGACGCGGCCTTCGGGCCCCGAAGCCCGAACGCCGTCCGCTGCGGGCATAGACGGCACCTCATCCGGAAAGATCAAATGTGACACGCCGCGGTTCAAGATCGCACTCTTACACGCCAGGTTCATCAGTTCTGCGTGCCTGCTGGTGTGCAAGACCGGCTGAGACCACTGTGCGACTTTGCCATAGGCCGCCTGCAGGTCGATCTCCTGAAACGCGCCGGGCCCTAAGACCTGCGTGTCGACCTGGCCGGTCAGGGCGATGACGGGTGAGCGGTCGACGTTGGCGTCCCAGAGTCCGGTGAGCAGATTCGTCGCACCCGGCCCGGCGATCGACAGACACGCCGCCGGCCTGCCGGTTAGCTTGCCATACGCGGAGCACGCGAATGCAGCCGCGCCCTCATGACGAATACCGTAATAGGCAAGGGCGCCCTGCTGCACCTGAATACGAACCGCATCCGCAATGCCTAAGTTCGAGTGCCCCACCATGCCGAAGACGTGCTTGATACCCCAGTTGACCATCGTCTCGAGCATCAGGTCGCCAACCGTCCTGACATGGGTCCGCTCCTCGGACAAGCTCACATAGACACCGTCGTCGCGGACTTCGACCGGAAACGTCGCGACGCCGTCATCGAAGCCCGGCGCTTTTCCTGTCAACGGGTCAAAATCCCAGCCGTGCCACGGGCA
>SMWC01000150.1 GCA_004357505.1 Gammaproteobacteria bacterium
CTCGTTTTGGCGGCGTATCTGGCGGATATCTTCGGCAAACGCCAACTCGTCCAAGTGGTTCACCGAATCTCCCGGAGCACGAAACACACCTGGGACGATGCCCTGATTCAGCACGGGGTTTTCGGGCGCCTCGCGCAGCTACTGCCCGGACTGGTTTTTTACTTCGGCCTGGATCTCGTACCGGGTCTGCCGGACGGACTCATCATCGTTGGCGAGAACCTGGCGATCTCCTACGGCTTATTGATGCTCAGTTTGGCAGCCAGCGCGCTCCTTTCCGCGACAAATACGATTTATGAGAGCTACCCCGTTGCAAGGGACCGACCCATCAAGCGTTTCTTGGAGGTTGCAAAGATTGCGGTGTTTGTCCTGGCTGGTGTACTGATAATCGCCACGCTGATGGAGCGCAGCCCGGTCTTACTGCTGAGCGGACTCGGTGCGATGACCGCTGTGCTCTTGCTGGTCTTCAAGGACACGATCCTCGCGCTGGTCGCCAGCATTCAGTTGACGAGCCTTGACATGGTTCGCGTGGGTGACTGGATCGAAATGCCGCAATGCAATGCAGACGGAGACGTTATCGACGTGGCGTTGCACACGGTAAAGGTGCAGAACTGGGACAAGACCTTCACGACCATCCCGACGCACCGGTTGATCGTGGATTCGTTCAAGAATTGGCGCGGCATGGGCGAGAGCGGGGGGCGTCGTATTAAGCGGGAACTGCGTATCGATATCAACTCCGTGAGATTCCTGACGGAGGAAGAAGTCGAGCGGTTCAAGCGGTTCGCGTTGCTGACTGATTACATCGATCGCAAGCTGGAGGATCTCGCTGCGAACAACGCGGAGCTGGGCAAGGCTACGGAGAACGTCAATCTTCGCAGACTGACGAACATCGGTACCTTCCGCGCGTATATCTTCAACTACCTGAAACATCACCCGAAGATTCATCAGGACATGACGCTGATCATCCGCCAGTTGCAGCCCGGCCCGACGGGGTTGCCGCTGGAGATCTACGCCTTCACCAACGTTACCGAGTGGTCCGTCTACGAAGATATCCAGGCGGATATCTTCGACCATCTGCTGGCCATCGCAGGTGAGTTCGGAATTGACATGTACCAGGAGCCGGCTGGCCGGGACCTCTCGGCACTGGCATCGATTCGCCAGTCACAGGCGGGCTAGTCGCCGTTCCGGCAGGTTCAAGCCTGAGTTTGATCAGCCACTAGGCGGCTCAGGGCGCCAGGGACGCGATGTAGGCTGCGATGTTGAGCATGTCTTCAGCGGTCAGAAACGCCACCACCGGCGCCATCTGCGGGCTTTGCCGTGTGCCCTGCTGGATGTCCCACAGCTGGCGCATCGTGTAGCTTGCGGTGCGGCCGGCGATGCCCGGTACTGCGCCGAACCCTTTCTGTTCCGGACCGTGGCATATGCCGCACTGTATCGTTTTGCCGTCACCCGTGGTCACGAGTCTCTCGCCTTTCGTGAGGCTGCCGATGGGCACGTACGCGACGAACCCGCCCCGCGGGTCACGCATGAACTCCGTTCGCTCCGGGTGCTCCGGCACCTCGATAATGCGTTGCCCTAGCGGCATCGGTGGCGCGTCCGGAATCGGTAACATCAGGCCGTTGCTGGTGGTACGCACCTGCGGCGCCTGTTCGGATTCGATCACGCGTACCATCGGACGAAACTCGATCGAGGAGAAGTACTCGGCAACCTGCTGTTTTTCGGTGTCGGTGAGACGCGCAGCGATCATCGCCATCTCGTTCGTGTTCGCCTTGCGCGGATCCGCGCTGCGACGGGCGCCGCTCTCGAACGCTGCGAGTTGCTCAAGAATGTAGGCCGCGGGCAGACCGGATACGTGACCGTTTTCCATCTTGCCCTGGCCATTCGGGTAATGGCAGAGTGCACAGGCACGCGCGCCCTCGTCCGGCTTGCCTCTGGCAACGACTTCCGGCATCGGTGGGTGGTCGCCTGGATACCAGTCGGCGGGCCCATAGTCGAAATACGCCTCGTTGCGGGTGAAGGATTCGGTCGTACCCGGCAGCGTGCGTTGGATGCCGTCGTCTGGCACCGGCGCGCCGATGTACGCACACTCGATCGGCTTGGCCGTCGCCGGACAAGGCGGCGCGACGCGATCGCCTGGAGCGAGCGGTGTCAGAACACCGTAGGCCCAGTCGGGCCAGTCCGGTGCCCGTTGCGGTTCAGTCTGCGCACCCGGGCCGCATCCGGAAACGGTGAGTAGCCCGAGTATCAACGCACCGACGGTTCGCTTCACGCTGCCTCCATTCGGTCGAGTATATAGGACCGACCAGATTCGGCCCGCAGCGCCTGATTGTCAGGTGTAGGAGCGGCGACCTCATCGTGAGTCTTTACCGTAACCTTACGAGCCGCTCCTTAGCAGTCGTTATTCGAGAAGCGCCTTGAACTTTCCTTTCTACAAAGGCGAGGTCTGCTTATGGCCGAAGGCCGTAAGCAGACACTCGTTAACAGTTTATATGCGCGCCACCACATAAACTTCTGCGAGTACAATGCCTGACCGGCTACTACAAGGCGGCAGTCATGCGCGTGGCATCTGTGCTCACCCTGCTTCTCGTAATCACTCTATTCGGCTGTGATAGAGGTGGGTCGTCTGCTCCTGCGGCGGCACCGCCAGCGCCCCCGCTGAGCATCGGGCCGGAGATCTGTGCCAGTGGCAGCGCGGGTGACTTTCCCTGCTCCGGTATCTCTCTCAGTAAACGCATGTCGCTGGAGACGATGGGCGGGGGTGGGGGCAACGACATTTGGGGCTGGTTCGATACCCAATCGGGTAAAGAGTACGCCCTGATGGGCATGACGAACGGCACAGCCTTCGTTGATATCTCTAATCCGGAGGATCCACTTTTCCTTGGAGGCTTGCCTACCCAAACCATAGCGTCCGCTTGGCGCGACATCAAAGTCCATCAGGACCACGCGTATATCGTTGCGGATAATGCTGGTGCGCATGGGATGCAGGTATTCGATCTGACACGTCTGCGAGGATTAGTCGCACCTCAAACATTTTCCGCCGATATTGTGTACGTTGACTTCGAGAACGCGCATAACATTGCGATCAACGAAGAATCTGGATTTGCCTACGCAGTGGGAACGAACACTTGTGGAGGCGGTCTGCACATCATCGATATTAGAACGCCGAATAATCCGCTATTTGCGGGGTGTCACTCGACTGTGGGAACACATGATACGCAGTGCGTTATATACCATGGACCAGATGCAGATCATCCGAACAATCCCGAGGTTTGTCTTAGCTCGAATCAAGATCATGTCGAAGTCACCGATGTCTCGATTAAAATTGCTCCGGTGACGATTTCAGCTACTACGTATCCACAGCTTGGTTTCGTTCATCAGGGCTGGCTGACCGAGGACCACCGGTTTTTCTTGTTGAATGATGAGTCGGACGAGGCTAGTTTCAACGTGCCCACGCGGACCCACGTATTTGACGTATCAGATCTGGATGCTCCGGTGTATGTCTTCGCTTACGAGGCCGCGACTGTCTCGACAGACCACAATCTGTATATAGTCGGCAACCGCGTGTTCGAAGCTAACTACACGTCCGGCTTGCGAGTTTTGGAGTTCGGCGATCTGGCAAACAGTGAGCTAACAGAAATCGCCTTTTTTGACACATTTCCCTCTAGCGACGCCACTAATTTTTCGGGAGCATGGAGCGTATACCCCTTTCTGCCATCCGGGACGATCATTGTCAGTGATCGGACTAACGGGTTGTTTATTCTGTCTCTCCAGTAGTGAAACTCCTGGATGCCATCAACCGGCCGGTTTAACGACCGCTGGCCGAATGTGAATGCTCGTTAACAGCTAATATTCGTTTACACAGATTAAACAGATTTCGGCGGATGTTATGAAACCTTTCTTAAGTATGGGATAGCGGACTGTCAGGCGAGCGACTACGGGCCGAGCATGCTGGTAGAATCCATGATCGAGAATAATCAAAACGGGGAGCGAGCAACATGGTGACTCCGTCGATTCGCTTGCCAATCGCGGTAACGAGTCGCTTCTACATAGGTGTTGGTCTGTTCATTGCGCTGATGGCGGCCGTGGGGTTCTGGCCGACCTACTTCGGGCCACTGCTAAGAGGCACGCTTCAGACAGTACCAGTAATCCACTTTCACGCGACGGTATATTCGGGCTGGCTGCTCTTATTCATCGTCCAAATCGTGTTCGCATCCACTGGTCGCCTAGCCTTACACCGTAAGCTAGGCAAAGTTGGCATTTATTATGGCTTCGGTCTTGTTGTTGTCGGCGTATTCACGGCGCTCAGTCGATTTGCCAGCCGTGTCCAGGCAGCCAGGCTTGAGGAGGTATCGCTTCCCCTTGCTCCGATCGCCCCCCTGTCAGATATGATTGTGTTCCCGCTCTTCTTTGGCGCGGCAGTATTGTATCGGCGCAAACCTGAAATACACAAACGGCTGATGATCGTGGCGACGACGATTCTCTTGATTGCGGCGGTTAGCCGTATGACGTTTCTTGGCACGCCGGTGCCATTACCCGTGTTTCTCGTAGTCTGGTTCTTACCGATTTTTTTGGCAATGGGATACGATTTCATCACTCAACGTTTGATTCATCCGGTCTATGTGATCGGGCTTGTCGGGCTTTTTATCTTGCGCTTACGAAACTATGTCGGCGAGACAGATGCCTGGTCTGATATATCGAGATGGATGGCCACTTTCGTGAGTTGAATCTTCGCTTTTGCCGAAAGTGGACGACGAAAATCAACCATCCGCGCTAAAATTCAGCTAATCTAAAGATGAAAACCATTTTCTCTAACTAGGGGGGGATTCAGACATGAAAATCAGACCGATGTTCACCGCTTGCGTAATTTCTCTTATCGTCGCAGCGTGTAGCTCATTTCAGGCGTATGACGGCCCGCCGCGGCTAGATAGTGAGACAGCCCTGATCCAAACGACGAGTGTGGCAGTGGACTCACAGGTTAGCGCGTCCAATGTTTCTCCGGCGCGATCTTTTTTTACCTCTGTTGATGATACGAATTTACCGGATCTAGGCCGGGTTCGAGTTCTACCTGGTAGGAGATGCATCACGCTACGGCTTGTGTA
>SMWC01000151.1 GCA_004357505.1 Gammaproteobacteria bacterium
ATTGACGCCGCGTAGAGATAAAATTCAAAACCCAAGAACTACCGGGCACTAGCGCCGGCTGGGCGGGCGCGGGCGCGTCCCATGGCCATGAGCGGGAAGTAGTGGCGGTAGAGATTGTAGTTAATCATAAAACCGCGTTGCAGCTCCGTACCCTGGGCGATGCGTTGTTTGGTGTCTTTGTCGCGGAAGTCCAGACGCCCGCCGAAGCCATACCCCGGGAAGCCCGTTCCCGTGTAATAGGGTTCGTCCCAGGTACCGTCGCGCCGTTGTGTAATGAGCAAATAGTCGAGCCCTCGCAGTATTGCCGCGTCGCTGCTGCGGTGGTCTGCTGCGACCAGCGCCATGATGGCCCATGCGGTCTGCGACGCCGTGCTGGGCCCCCGGCCGCGCAGCTTTTCGTCCATATACGAAGCGCAGGTTTCGCCCCAGCCGCCGTTGGTATTCTGGTGCTCGATGATCCAATGCACAGCGCGCCGTACATGGGGTGACGCCATATCGTCACCAATCGCCGCCAGGCCGGGCAGAACAGCTGCCGTGCCATAAATATGATTGACACCCCAGCGGCCGAACCAGCTACCGTCAGTCTCCTGCTCGGTCAGCAGATATTGATACGCCCGCTTCACCGCCCGGTCCTCGCGGCTCATTCCCAACAGGCCAAAGGCCTCCAGAACATGGCCCGTCACGTCAGCGGAGGGCGGATCGAGCGCCTCACCGAAATCGCAGAATGGAATCTTAGTAATAATGAGTTTGTCATTATCCTTATCGAACGCCGCCCAGCCGCCTTTACGACACTGCAGTGCTAGTATCCATTGCCGTCCCCGCTCGATCGCCGTCTGGACGCGAGCAGACGAACGCTGCGGCTCGGGGAGTTGTGCGAGCACGATTAGCGCGACGGCCGCGTCATCGACATCGGGGTAATGGAGATTTGCTCTCTCAAATGGCCAGCCACCCGGTTCGACGCGCTTGATCTTCTGGCCCCAATCGCCGACGAAGTCGGTGACCTGTTTGTCCAACAGCCACTCGAGCGCATTGTCCATTCCGGTATTGAACGGACGATCGCAATTTTGCATGGCTAGCAGTGCGAGCAGCGTGTCCCATACCGGCGACTCGCTGGCCTGTATGTGCAATGTGCCGTCACGTTCATAGGACCAATGGCTGTCCAGCGCCCCCAAACCTTTTGCCATCACGGGGTGCGACAGGGAGTAGTTTTCGACATTCAGTGCCATCAGGCTGTAAACCCAAGGCGGTTGTATGCCGCCCCAAGCGCCATCGGAATCCTGGTGGCGCACGATCCACTCGACGCACGCTTTGATGGCGGTCTCACGTCCCGGAGTCAGTCCGATACGCTGGTACCAATGAATAATGTGATTGCTGAACAGAAACAATCGCCGCCAGCCGAAGGCTCGTCCTCGCCGTGGTAGCTTGTAATTCATTCGCTCGCGACCGTCGGGGAAGAGCTCGTCGAGACGACTCTCGATCGGCAGAGGCCTGACCGCGCGCCGTGCTGATAACACGGCCAGGGGCAACAGCGTCGCCCGGGCCCAACTGGCGAAGTTATAGATATTGAACGGAAACCATCTCGGGTTGGCAATTACTTCCGGGGGCAGATTCGGCGTCTTATCCCACGGCCACTCTCCAAGCAGCGCCAGCCAATAGCGCGTAAATACGCGGATGCTACTCAAGCCACCATGCGCAAATATCCATTCCCTGGCTTTAACGAGTGGCTCATCGTCGGCCGACATGCCGACAGCTTTAAGCGCTGCGTAGCACTCGACCGTGCTATTGATGTCGCCGCTCGGCGCTTCGTAGTAGCTTTCCCAGGCGCCGTCCGAGCGTTGCGCGTTGAGGATCGAATTGACCAGATCCTGTTTACGCGGATGCGTATAATCGAGAAAGTGCATCAGCAGAAGCCACTCGGCCTCCATGCACGAGTTTGACTCCAGCATCCCTACCCAGAAGCCCTCCGGATCTTGCTCCTCGTCCAGCCAGTGCGTTGCCCTAGCGATCGCATCGTCAAGCTGCGACTTGGTCTGGACGGTATCAGTAGCGTTTACAGCCATCAGTCATCGGGTATCGTCAAAGTCGCGCATTATCGCCTTCACACAAGCTCGAGGGCAATGCCCCCTGGTGGCTTGCAACACCCGATTCGATCCCGGACGATGCTCGGTTCAGCTAAACGACAAAATGTAACGCCGTGGCTACCCTACGTTTCAGCATCGTGACATTGGCTCTGCTTGCAGGCTGCGTTACCACGATCACAACGATGGACGGGCGCACGCTGAGATTGAATTCGCTGGAGTTTCGAGATTATTTTGAGCGCGTATTTCGTGAGCAGAATCAGGTGGCTACAACGCTGGCATTCGCCCAGGATGAAGCGAGCCGCATCCGGTACGAGACTTTGTTGCAGCTCGAAGATGCCTTACTCGAGGCCTGCGCCGACCTCAACGCGTTAGCCGCCGCGCGGAGAGATAACCGTGCGCTGGGGCTGCGTCTACAGGCACGAATGGCAACGACGGCACCGAGCTGCGAGGCAACAACACGGCGGACCAGCGAAGCGCTCGACGCTTTGTAGGCGCAACGGCCGGGCTCACACCCCTAGGCAGGTTACCGAGGCGTTAGCCAGGGCGGTAACGGCAGGCCCTTGGCGGCGAGAAATTCCGGGTTGTAGAGTTTGGACTGATAACGAGAACCCGAGTCGCATAAAATAGTGACGATCATTTTACCCGGCCCTAAGGCTTTCGCGAGCCGGATGGCAGCCGCGACGTTAATGCCACTGGAGCCGCCCAATAGCAGGCCTTCCTCCTGTAACAGGTCATAGCATACGGCCAGCATCTCCTCGTCGGGAATCTGGAATGCATCATCGATCTGCGCGCCGTCGAGGTTTCCGGTGATCCGGCCCTGGCCGATCCCCTCGGTAATCGAGCTGCCTGCGGATTTAAGTTCACCGGTCTTGATCCAGCTGTAGATCGCCGCGCCCAGCGGATCAGCCGCCGCCGTCACGACCCCGGCATTCTTGTGTTTCAGATACGCGCTGACCCCGGCCAACGTTCCGCCGGTGCCGACAGCGCAGGTAAAGCCGTCGACTTGACCGTCCGTCTGCGCCCAGATCTCCGGGCCGGTGCTGTCGGTATGACCGTCACGATTGGCCACGTTATCCCACTGATTGGCGTAAAGAACGCCATGGGATTCCGTCGCCGACAGCGCTTCAGCCGTGCGTTCAGCCTGGTGAACGTAGTGGTTCGGATCCCGGAACGGCACGGCGGGTACTTCTCTGAGTTCAGCGCCGCAGAGTCGCAGCGCGTCTTTTTTCTCTTGCGACTGCGTGTCAGGCATCAGAATCAGGGTTCGGTAACCGCGGGCATTACCGACCAAGGCCAACCCGATACCCGTGTTACCGGCCGTCCCTTCGACGATCAGCCCGCCCGGTTCCAGTACGCCGCGCTTCTCAGCGTCAAGCACAATGTATTTGGCGGTTCTGTCTTTGACGGAACCGCCCGGGTTGAGAAATTCAGCTTTGCCGAGGATGGTGCATCCGGTAATTTCAGACGCTTTGCGTAACTTGATCAGCGGCGTGTTGCCGACCGCGTCAACGAAACCCTCACGAATATTCATGGTCATCCCGAACTGACTTGCGCGATAGCTCCGCAAAAAGGAGGCTATTGTACACACACGCTCGAGTGCACGGCTGATAGGAGACCTAAGTGTCGCGTCGCGATCAATTCGATGTCGTCGTTATCGGTGCAGGCCATAATGGTCTGGTCTGTGCTTACTATCTCGCAGAGGCGGGCTTCAGTGTGGTGGTACTGGAGCGTTCCGACAGAATTGGCGGTGCCGCAATCACCGAGGAGTTTCACCCGGGTTTCCGCAACTCCGTCGCCAGTTACACCGTTAGTCTTTTACAGAAAACTATCATCGATGACATGCAGTTGGCCTGTCATGGGCTCCGTATCGTGCCGCGGCCGCTGGCCAACTTCGCTCCACAGATCGACGCTCCGGGCCTGAAGCTTCACCAGGAAGTTGCGGCCACCGTCGCGGCCATCGGCGCGCATTCTCGTGCGGACGCTGAGCACTACCCCGAGTTTCTGGCGGAGCTGGCTGCGATTACGCGCTTGCTGAAGTCGACATTGTTGGAGTCGCCAATCAACTTACGGGGCGGTTGGCCGGAGTGGTGGCGTGCGGCGAAATTCCTGCCGCGGGTGCAGCGCCTGTTGGGAGTCCGCCGGCTGGGGGCTTTCCGCAACGTCATGACCGGTAGTGCGGGTGACTGGCTCGACCGCTGGTTCGATACCGCGCTACTTAAGGGCGCTCTGGGTTTTGACGCGGTGGTTGGGCATTACGCGAGCCCCTATGCGGCGAGTTCCGGTTACTTGCTTCTCCACCACGCCCTCGGGGAGGTGAACGGTGCCCAGGGAGCGTGGGGGCATGCGCTTGGTGGTATGGGTGCGATCACCCAGGCGATGGCCGCTGCTGCCGAAACCCTTGCCGTCGAAATTCGCGTCGACACGCCTGTGCGACGCATTTGCGCATCCGCTGGCAACCTGGAGGTGCATACCGGGTCAGGAGAGGTCATCCGCGCGCGTGCGGTCGCGGCCGCGATTCATCCGTGGACGCTCTTTACAAAGCTACTGGATCAACGCGATCTGCCCGCAGCGTTTCTCGAACGAATCCGGGCATGGCGGAGCGAGTCGGCGAGCTTCCGCATGAATGTCGCACTCTCGGAATTGCCTGACTTCAGCTGCTTGCCGGGCCGTCGCAAGGCTGAGCACCACGGTTCCGGCATCCTGATTTCCCCTAGCCTGAATTATCTTCAGCAAGCCTATCGGGACGCGCGCACCCAGGGCTATTCCAGTGCACCGGTGATCGAACTTCTGATTCCTTCCACGCTGGATGCATCCCTGGCGCCGCCGGGTGCTCATGTGGCCAGCTTGTTTTGCCAGCATTTTCCTCGCGTTCTACCCGCTGGGCGAAGTTGGTCCGAGCAGAAGCAAGCTGCGGTCGATCTTATTATTCGCACCGTGTCCGACTACGCCCCCAACTTTTCCGCGTCCATTCTGGCCGTTCAGGCGTTGAGTCCTGAAGACCTGGAACAGCGCTTCGGCCTGGTAGGTGGGGATATATTTCACGGTCAGATGACTCTGGACCAATTGTATTGGGCACGGCCCGTACCGGGATATGCGCAGTACCGCTCGCCGTTGCCAGGATTGTATCTGTGTGCATCAGGAGCGCATCCGGGTGGTGGCGTGACGGGTGCGCCAGGTCACAATGCGGCCCGAGTCATGATCCGCGACCTCGATCGGTCACCTGGTCGTGAGCCGTGAGCTGCCTCACTTCTCCACGGTGATCGTCACGACCTCGGACATCACCGGTGGATCGTGGGGAAGATGCAGCCAGTCGCCGAGAACGAGCTGCAGTGTGTGCTCACCCGGCGGTAGCTCTAATTCGGTCTCGGTTTGCCCCAAGCCGTAGTGGCGGACGTTGTCCGTGGCAGGCAGTGGTAAATCGAAAGACGGCATCTCGGTGACGTCGACGAGTAGATGATGATGTCCGGTATTGGGGACCTGGACCCCGGCAGGCGCAACTCCTGCGCCTCTGAGTCCGAAACGCACGGTAAACGGCGCTGTCACGATAGCGCCATCGGCTGGAGATTGGATGTAGGCCTCGGCGCCCTCGGGGGGC
>SMWC01000152.1 GCA_004357505.1 Gammaproteobacteria bacterium
CCGGGCCGGATTGCCGAAGCGAAACTTCAGATTCAGCGGGAACAGGGATATAGCGCTCGCAGGCGTTGTAGGACCATCATCGCAACGCCAAGCCTTCGATCGACAGCGGCTCGTCCTCGGCTAGAACAGATCCGCTATGAGAGCACGATTAGGACGACGATTAACGGTCATCCCCTAGGGCGGCAGCCCTGCTATCCGATCGTTCGCCTATTGGTCAACAACGCTTCTGCTTTACTTGGGCAAAAAAAAGCCCGGCGCGAGGCCGGGCAATTCAGGAGAATATCTCGAGGAGAACCTAACGTACAGCCTAAGCCATTTCGCAGCGATATTCTGTGACCTAGCCCACATATTGCATCGGGGTGAAGCGGAAGAGACCGATCACGGGGTGCGCAGCGCAGGCGCGACATCTTGATATTTCCCAAGCCCGGCGCTAGCGTCCAACCCTCAAAGGATCTCCACCAGGATCTTCGCAGGATGATAGCGACAGGTTTCCGCCTCGTACGAGTCGGTGTGACGCTGGGCAGCTTGTTGCTGCTGACGAACAGTATTGCCCTCCGGGCGGCAGCCCAAGAAGCGCCGGCGGCTAGGTTCCTCCAAGTCGGCCCTGGTCTGTATTTCAACTATGACTTCGCTGGCTCCAACTCAGCCGTATTGATCACCGAGGAAGGCGTTTTGGTTGTCGACACGCGGACGCACCCGGCCGATGCCGAACTCTTGCTCGCGGAGATTCGCGAGCGGACCGATGCGCCCATCCGCTGGGTCATCAACAGTCAATTTCACGGTGACCACCACATGGGCAACTCGGTCTTCGCGCGTGAAGGTGCGACGATTATTGCCCATCGTGACACGCAGGCCATCATGATCGAGCGTTTCGAGTTCGAAGTTGCGACCCGGCCCTTCGAGCAGAGAGGCCTGAATCGAGAGGAAGTCGAGCTCGTTCTCCCTGACATACTCTTCGATCATCGACTGACGCTCAATCTAGGAGGTTACGCGGTCGAATTAATCTACTTGGGCGCTGGCCAGAACGAGGGCGACACGCTCGTCTATTTCCCGCACGCCAGGGCACTGCATACGGGGGGCGTGTTCCACAATCGAAGCTGGGCCAATCCCTCGTATACGCCTTCGGTCGACGGCTGGATCAGCGTTCTGCGGGCGATGAAAACCATCGACGTAGACTCGTACCTGCCACCGCATGGACCGATCGCAACGAAGCAGGACCTCGATAACTTCATCGAATTCCTCGGTCTGCTGCATTCGGGCGTGCGAGACGCTATCAACCAGGGAGCATCGCTGGAGGAAATGCTCCTGGCGAATCCGTTTACGCAGTACAGCGGCTGGCGTGGCTACGAGCGGCGCGAACGGAATCTAACCGCGTTGTATGAGTTGCTGACAACTGGAGAGGCTCAGTATTTCGTACCGGCCAACCAGGCGAGACCGATCGCTCAATAGCGGTTCGGCGGTTCTCGTCAGCGGCCTATCCGGAAATTAACGCCCGCTTGGCCTGCGGCGCCAAGTGCCTGATTTCATGTTCTCGACTCTGCGCCGCGCTACGATCCGCCGCCGCCTCCTGGTAAACCAACGTCACCGGACGCCGGCTGTTTGTGTATTTGGCACCGCGCCCGGCGTTGTGTTGAGCAATACGTGCTTGGAGATTTTTGGCGACGCCCGTGTACAGAGTCGCGTCTACACAGCGCACAACGTATACATGCCATTGGGGCGATGCAGGGTCGGCTGCCATCGCGTTAGAAGGACCCCACTAGAAATGCGGCCGATAACGACAGGCCGACGGCCAAACCCAGAGCCGCCCCGATGGCAAGACCGATGCCGGGCTGACCAAACAGCGCGCCGATCAATACACCAAGGACAACGCCTACACACAAACTGATCGCCAGACTGGCGATCCTTAATGCCGACGAAACTGGTCGCTCGCTCGTCATGTCACTCCGACGCGACTCTCTGTTCGAACTACCCGGTGCAGGGCTGCCATTCTATCAGGTTACCGGCAACGCTAACGAAACCCACAGTTTACACTTGGCGGTCGGAGTTTCCGGATTGTAGCGAGGCGAATGCAATCGATTCCGCCTACCGGCCGACTGCTAACGAATTCGTAGTAACGCTACGCTCGTAATGACGAGCAGCACGCCAATGGGCAGCCAGGCGACGACGACCGGGTTCAGGTCGAAGACCTCTCCACTATTGACGAAAGCCTCCGCGATCACGTAATAGCCAAGGCCGATCAGCAAGCCCACCAGGAGACGAGCGCCGGCCGCAGCAGATCGCAGGGCGCCGAACACGAACGGCAGTGCCAGCACCGTCATCAACAACACTGCCACGGTATCGGCGATCCTGGCCCAATAGGCGGTCACATAGCGATCCGCGTCGAGCGAATTTTGCTTGAGATAGCGGATATAGCGCGTCAGCCCCTGAGTATCGAGCAGATCCTCGCGCACCTCGGAGAGCCCGAGCAGCTCCAGGCTCAGATTGTAGTTTTGGACCGAGCGCCGCTCAGTGCTGGCAGTGATAAGTTCTTCCCCGAACTGCGTCACACCGTAGTTGGCTAATATCCAGCGCTCTTGGGCATCGATCTGTGCGGAATCTGCGCGTGCGACCTGGTTGAGGGAACCATTAGCGTCAAGCTCGAACAGGAAGATGCTGCCGAAGTTAATACCGTCCTCTGCTCGTCGAAAATTAAAGATCCGGTCACCGTCCTTCATCCACGCCGAGCGTGCATTCGATATATCGACACTTTCGAGCAATGCTTGTGAACGCAGTTGGCGTGCGTACGCGCCGAGCGATGGAGCCAGAGACTCCCCGAGTAACGCCATTATGGCCATCAGTACGACTCCGGCGATGCCTACCGAACCCACGAATCTGACCAGTGAAACGCCGCTCACCCGCATCACGACAAGTTCACGATGAACAGCAAGGTTGCCGAGACTGAGCAGTGCGCCTAGTAACGCGGCGGCGGGGAGCATCTTAAAGATCAGACGCGGAATTCGCAGAACCACATAAGCCAACGCATCCTTCAACTCATACCGTGCGGTGCCGACATCGTCCAGTTGCCCGACGAACTCGACAGACGTCACGACGGCAAGCAAGACCAGGATCACGGTCGCGACGCCCTTCAAGACCGCAACAGCGATATAGCGATCGAGTAAATTCATCGCGCGAGCTCCGCTCGACGTACGCGCGGGCTGGACGTGAACCATCCTGACTCACGGCCAAGCAGCAACAATCCCACCAAACCCAGCCCGATGTGGACCCACCAGAGTCCGAGCCACCGGGGAACCTGATCCCGCTCTACCCATACGCGGGCAATTGAGAGCAAATTAACGTAGGTGATATACATCAGCATACCGACGCCTAGACGTGCGTAGCGGCCCTCGCGTGGCCGCGAGCGGCTGAGCGGCACGGCCAGCAGCATCAGAACGAACAGTGAGATCGGTGCTGAGATACGCCACTGTAGCTCCGCCCGATCCTCCGGTGCCGTAGACGCAAATAGCACTCCGCTCGGCTTCGTCTCAACGAGCTCTTCTGGCTCCTCGTCTCCGAGTGACCGGATCGGTATGCCGTGCTCCGCAAAAGCCATGATGCGGAAATCTCTCTGGCCCGGTACGCCTTCATAGCGGCGGCCGTCATACAGTACGAAGGTCAAGTTGCCGGTCTCGGGATCGTGCACGCGCTCACCCCGGTCGGCAAGAATCACTACTACTCGCTCGTCTTCCTGGTGCTGAAGAAACACTTCGCGTATTTCCTCACCCACGACCTCCTTGGCGTAGATAATCGTGTCGCCCGAATCGGGGGACGTAAACTTGCCTGACTCCAGGACACCGAGTTCCAGCTCTTCCTGAGCTCTGAACTTGATCTGTTCGATCGCACGCGATGCGTCCGGCGTCTGTTTCAGGGCAAGCCAGGCGACCGAGACGGACAGCGCCAACGTCAACACACTGATCGGCCCAATTAACTGTGCGGGCCCTACGCCACTAGACGCGAGCGCAGCCATCTCTGAGTCGCGGTTCAATCTGCCCAATGCCAGCATCACGCCCAGAAACAGCCCTAAGGGAGTGAGTAGCGTGATATATCTTAAGGATGTGAGGCTGAGAATTGCGAAGACGGCGTCTTTGGGGAGTCTGCCGGCAGCCGCATCGTCCAAGACCTCTGCGAATTGGTTGCTCATCAGAATGACGAATAGAACCAGCGTCACTGTCAGCCAGGCGGCAAACGTCTCGCGGAAGATATAACGGCTGATAATACTCACGGGATAAGAGAATTTTCAGTACGTTGCGCTAATCGAGTACACTAGCCCGCACTTTTTTCGGCTGGGGTTGAGATACGATAACATAAGCGCATCGCGGCCTCGGAACCGAATGTCGATCGCAGCGTCAGACGGCCGCTTGCGATCCCGCCAAACCTAGGAGATTGTGATGGAGTTTCCCGTCAAGACGGGGGCGCCGGCCACCCAGAAGACTGCTTGTGCGATTCTCCCGGTTTTCGCAGCTCGTGGGCTTAAAGGGGCCACTCGGGAGATCGACCGGTCCTGCGGCGGCCTTCTAAGCCAGCTCGTGAAGAGCGGCGACGCCTCGGCGAAACTCGGCGAGACCTTGCTGGTTCCGCGTCTGGAGGGAACGGCGGCTGGGCGGGCTCTGCTTCTCGGCTGCGGTAAACAAGCTGACTTCGATGCCAAGCGGTTCCGGCAGGCGGTGACGGCCGCGGTGCGCAAGCTCCGAGACACCGGTCTCAAGGAGGCCACGAGTTATCTGACCTATACGCGCCATCGGGATCTCAGTCCGTACTACGCAGGACGCATCAGCGTCGAGGCGACCCACGCCGCCTTGTACCAGTTCGAGGAACTGAAGAGTCAGTCTGCAGCAAAATACAAACTAGCAAAACTCGCCATCGCGATCGTCGATCGGCAGGATGCCAAGGAATACCGCCGCGGCACCAACGACGGCCGCGCCATTGCTATCGGCACGAAGCTCGCACGGAATCTGGGCGACCGCCCGCCGAACGTCTGCACCCCATCGCATCTCGCGCGCGAAGCCCGAGCGCTCGGCAAGCGTTACGCCAACATGGAAGTGACCGTCCTCGGCCGACGCGAGATGAAGCGTCTGGGAATGGGCGCACTATTGTCCGTTACTCAGGGCGCTGCAGAACCACCGCGATTCATCATCGTACGTTATCGTGGCGCCGGGGGACGCGTCGCCCCGATCGTAATGTGCGGCAAGGGTGTCACGTTCGATACCGGCGGCATCTCGCTCAAACCTCCGCCAAAAATGGACGAAATGAAATTCGACATGTGTGGAGCCGCGGGGGTCCTGGGAACCATGGCAGCCCTAGGTGAGCTGCAACCAAATCTCAATGTGATCGCACTCGTCCCGGCGTGCGAGAACATGCCTGGCGGTCGCGCTAGCCGCCCAGGCGATATCGTCAAAACACTGTCCGGCCAGACTGTGGAGATACTCAATACCGATGCTGAAGGGCGCCTGATACTGTCGGATGCGCTCACCTATGCGAAACGCTTTAAGCCGCGCTACCTGCTCGACGTGGCGACGTTAACAGGCGCTTGTGTCGTCGCCGTTGGGCACCTCTACACAGGACTGTTCAGCAATAATGACGAACTGGCCAACGCATTGCTTGACGCGGGGAAACGTTCTCTTGATCCGGCATGGCGCCTACCGATCGACGAAGAGTATGGGCAGTCGCTGAAAAGTAACTTCGCGGATTTCGCCAACGTCGGCAGTCGAGACGCTGGCGCAAGTATCGCAGCCCAATTTTTATCCCGGTTCGTCGACGACTCGCTCTGGGCCCATCTGGACATTGCGGGCTCTGCCTGGTTGTCGAATGCCGGCAAAGGCGCGACGGGCCGCCCGGTCGCATTACTCACAGATTTTCTACTGCATCTATAGCGGCCCGCGACCGACAGTGACCCAGATCGATTTCTACATCCTTGCTACCGATTCTAACGATTCCTGGCTGCGGTTCGCCTGTCGTATCACCGAGAAAGCCAGACAGCGAAAGCTCCAGGTGTATCTGCATTCTGAAAACGAGGCTGACGCGACAAGGCTCGATGGACTACTCTGGACTTTTTCTCAGGGAAGCTTCATTCCGCATAGACTCGTTGGTAAAGACTCGGACGCACCGTTCGAAGAACCGGTACTGATCGGTCGCGACGACCGGGTCGCGGAGATGCCCGCCGCTACAGCGGTGCCTCAACGATGGGATCTGATGATCAATCTGACGACGCAGGTACCGGACTTTTTCAGTCGCTACGACCGTATCGCTGAAGTGATCGACGCCAATCCCGCCAGGCGCGAGAACGGTCGCGAGCGCTTTCGCTTCTATCGTGATCGAGGCTATGAGCTGAAGACACACAAACTCTGAGATGACCACGCCCAAAAAATCGACCGCCAGCACCAATATACCAGTGCTAACCGATGTCGTAGCGCAGGACCCAAACTCACCTGCAAGTCCGGCCGAACTTCCCTCCGATATCGAGACCCTAATCGCAGAGCTCCAGACCGAGCTCTCGGCAAGCGCGTTCGCCCTCACCGAGCAGTTACTTCATTCAGCGTTCTCGCAGATGGAGGCCAGGCTTTCCAAGAAAATCTTGGGTCGGCTCCGCCAGGATCTTCCAGAACTCGTCGACGCGGTACTGCGAGAGCACTTCGGTGCCGAGACGGGCGAAGATTAGCCGAGGCACCGAAATGGTCAAGGGCTACCAACCCGCGGAGATCGAATCGCGGCAGTATCGACGCTGGGAGGACGCGGGCTTTTTCTCACCGTCGAGCAAAGGCGATGCCTACTCTATCGTCATCCCACCCCCGAATGTGACCGGTACGCTGCACATCGGGCATGCATTCGGCAATACCATCATGGACGCGCTGACTCGCTATCAACGAATGCGAGGCCGCAATACCCTCTGGCAGCCGGGTACCGATCACGCTGGAATCTCTACTCAGATGGTGGTGGAACGTCAGCTCGCTGCCGAAGGCAAGTCGAAGCATGACCTCGGCCGAGAAGCATTCGTCGCGCGGGTCTGGGAATGGAAGGAACATTCCGGCGATCGGATTAGCCAGCAGCTTAGACGGCTCGGAAGCTCGGTCGACTGGTCGCGGGAACGATTCACGATGGACCCGGAGCTCTCCGCAGCCGTAACCGAAGTTTTCGTTCGCCTGCACGAGGACGGCCTGATCTATCGCGGCAAGCGCCTCGTCAACTGGGACCCGGAACTCCGCACTGCCCTCTCGGATCTGGAGGTGATCTCCAGCGAAGAGCAAGGGAAATTATGGCGCTTCCGCTACCCCCTGACCGACGGTGATGGACATGTGGTCGTGGCTACGACGCGGCCGGAGACCATGCTCGGTGATACCGCCGTAGCGGTGCACCCGGACGACAAGCGCTACCAGAAGCTTATCGGCCGACAGGTGAGACTACCTCTCACCGACCGGCAAATTCCCATCCTAGCCGACGACTACGTGGATCCTGAATTCGGTACCGGCTGCGTCAAGATCACGCCAGCCCACGACTTCGCTGATTATGAAATGGGGCAGCGCCACGACTTACCGATGATCAATATCTTGAATGAGGATGCCCGCTTAAACGATAACGTGCCTGACAGCTATCGAGGACTAGACCGCTTCGAGGCGCGTGAGCGAGTGGTCGCCGATCTCGACGCGCTTGGACTACTCGACGGAATCGACACACACACGATGAAGGTCCCGCGCGGTGATCGCAGCGGAGCGATCCTGGAACCTTTTCTCACCGATCAATGGTATGTCAAGACAAAGCCACTGGCTGGACCTGCGATCGAAGCCGTCGAGTCCGGGGCGATTCGATTTATTCCCGAAAACTGGTCCAAGACCTACTTCGAATGGATGCACAACATCGAGGACTGGTGCATCTCACGTCAATTGTGGTGGGGACATCGGATCCCAGCCTGGTACGACGCAGACGGGAATATCTACGTCGCTAAGTCCGAAGCGGCCGCACGACAGAAGTATGCGCTCGGCGATGCTATCGAACTGAAGCAAGATGACGATGTCCTGGATACCTGGTTCTCATCGGCGCTCTGGCCGTTCTCGAGCATGGGCTGGCCAGAGAATACGCAGGCGCTCAAGACTTTCTATCCAACCTCCGTTCTCGTCACCGGCTTCGACATCATCTTCTTCTGGGTCGCGCGCATGATCATGATGGGACTGAAGTTCATGAATGATGTCCCCTTTCGGGAGGTCTATATCCACGGCCTGATTCGGGATCACGACGGACAAAAGATGTCCAAGAGCAAAGGCAATGTCCTAGACCCCCTGGACATCATCGATGGTATCGACCTCGACAGCCTACTGAAGAAGAACACCGAAGGCCTCATGCAGCCCCGCCTGATGGCGCAGATCGAGCGGGCGACTCGGAAGGACTTTCCGGATGGAATCGCTCCTTACGGCGCGGACGCGCTGCGTATGACACTGACCACCCTGGCTACAACGGGCCGCGAGATCAGCCTTGATCTGAGTCGGGTCGAGGGATATCGCAACTTCTGTAATAAACTCTGGAATGCCGCGCACTACGTCTTTACCCATACCGAAGACTTAAGTGACGGCGAGTCGGAATTCACCGTCGCAGATCGCTGGATCCAGTCGCAGCTCAACGCAACCGTGACAACCGTGCATAAAAACATCGGCGACTACCGACTCGATCTCGCTGCTCAGACGCTATACGAGTTTACCTGGCACGAGTTCTGCGACTGGTACCTGGAACTGACAAAGACGATAGTCATGGATCCGGACACTACCCAAGCCCGCCTCCGTGGCACACGCAAGACGTTGGCGGCTACGTTAGGCGCGATCCTCAAACTTCTCCATCCGATCATGCCGTTTATCACCGAGGAGCTGTGGCTGGAGCTCTGCAAGCGAACCCAGTCACCCAGCAAGTCGATTATGTTGGAGACGTTCCCAGAGAAAGATGATTTTGCCACCGACAAAGAAGCAGACGACGAGATCGAGTGGCTTAAAGCATTCGTCGTCGGAGTCCGTCAAATTCGCGGCGAGATGAATATCAGCCCTGGCAAGAAACTGCCCGTGAAGTTAGCCGAGTCGAGCCCGACAGATCGAAGCCGACTCGATCAGCACGGTCCTTATCTGAAGGCGCTGGCAAGACTGGAAAGTATAGAGCTCGTCGACGCGACAGATACCGTCAGTGCGGCGGCGGCGCTCGTGGGACAGATGCGCATCGTCGTTCCGCTGGCCGGCTTACTCGATCTGGACGCTGAAGTTAAACGCCTCACGAAGCAACGCGGACGGGTAACGACCGATCTCGGCAAGTGCCGGGCCAAGCTTGCCGACTCGCAGTTTCTCAGCAATGCGCCAGAACAAATCGTCACCGAGCAACAGGACCGGGCGGACGAGCTGACGCAGAAGCTGGAGCGGTTGGATGCTCAGCTTGAACGACTTCGGGCAGCAGAGTAGCCACCGTTTAGCGGCGGCTCCAGCGAGTCGTTGTTCAAAACCCGCTTCGAGTCCCGTAATCTGCAAACTGGGTCACAGTTGGTTAGCAACAGGCTGTCCCCACGGTACCTTTTGAGCCACCATTCTGCGTATGGCCACAACGACCTTACGCGCCGCGAGCGACGGGCTTTCGAACCCGGTCGACTTGATCCAGCCCATCGTTGCGGCGTTGGACCGAATCATCGTCGGCAAGACCCGAGAGCTGCGTCTATGCTTGGCCTGTCTACTCGCACGTGGTCATCTGCTAATCGAAGATCTCCCAGGAGTCGGCAAGACCACGTTGGCGCATGCGTTAGCGAAAGTGCTCGATCTGAGTTATCAGCGCATCCAGTTCACTAGCGACTTGCTCCCTGCTGATGTCATCGGCGTTTCCATTTATGGCCGCGATACCGGTCGCTTCGAATTTCATAAAGGGCCGATCTTCTCCCAACTGGTGCTGGCGGATGAGATCAATCGTGCCACACCTAAAGCGCAGAGCGCATTATTGGAGGCCATGGAAGAACGACAAGTAACCGTCGATGGCAACACTTTTTCGCTGCCGGCGCCGTTCTTCGTCGTCGCTACTCGTAACCCGAGCCATCAGATCGGGACCTTCCCGCTACCGGAGTCCCAACTCGACCGCTTTCTGATGCAGATTACCCTTGGCTATCCGGGACCGGCAGAGGAACGTCAGTTACTGACCAGCGGTGATCGCAGAGATTTGGTGGATCAACTTGAAGCGGTCCTGAGCGTGGACGCGTTACTGAAACTCCAAAATACGCTCATGAACATTCACGTCTCTGCTGCCCTACTCGATTACATTCAGGCACTCGTGGCTTACACGCGCGAGTCGGGACAGTTCAGCGCCGGTCTGTCACCGCGCGCAGCCATCGCATTGGTCAGAGCCTCGCAGGCCTGGGCCATGATGAACGGTCATGGTGGCGTTCACCCTGAGGATGTCCAGGCGGTGCTACCGAGTGTCGTCGGTCACCGACTCGAGCCTGAACAAGGTAGTGACCTGCAATCTGCGAGGACCATCGGCGCGTCAATCTTGGAGGCTGTTCCAGTCGCCTAGTCGCTGGTGGTCCAACAAGGCTATTGCAGGCTCATGCGATGCTAAGCACGGCGACGCAAAGACTTCGACTCGGGGCGGCCGCATGGGCGCTACGACGCCAAGGCCCTGATCCCTTGAACCTCGTACTGCGACGGCACCGTGTTTATATCCTGCCGAGCCGCTTCGGCGTCGCTTTTGGAATCCTGGTCTTCGCAATGATTCTTGGCGCGATGAATTACGCATCTAGCTTGGGCTTTGCGCTGGCATTCATGCTCACGGGCTTGAGCCTGGTCGCTATGCATCATTGCCACAACAACTTGCTAGGCACCCGGATTCGCTTCTCGGGTGCGCATCCCGTGTTCGCTGGCGAGACTTGCGAGTTCCGGCTGGCATTGGGAAATGACGCCGGAGCGCCACGCTACGAACTGACACTTCGCCACAACGAGTACGACACCCAACCGCAGGATCTGCAACCCGGAGAGACCCAATCGTTGGTGTTGAAGGTCCCGACGCATCACCGCGGAGTCGTCAAACTTCGACGTTGCTCGGTCACCACGCGCTACCCCGGCAATCTCTTCAAAGCTTGGTCATGGATTCATATGGATGCTGAGTGCATTGTTTATCCCGAACCCGCGACGGCCGGCAGACCGGTGCCCGTGAGCGGCGGCGGCAACGGCTCGCGTAGCATCGGAGAACAGGGCGATGCAGACTTCGCAGGCTTGAAGATCGCCGTACCCGGCGATCCACCGCAACGAATCGCGTGGAAGGCATACGCCCGCAGCAATGAGCTGCTCACCAAGCAATTCACCGGGGGCGAACAACGGGCGCAACTCTTGGAGTGGAACGAGCTCGCCGGGCTCGAAACCGAAGAGCGTCTATCGCAGCTGACTCGCTGGTGCCTAGATGCGGCTGAAGAAGGCTGCGCATTCGGGATCGTCATACCGGGCACGACCGTATCTCTCGGCATCGGTCGCAGCCAGCTCCATGAATGCCTCAAAGCGCTGGCATTATTCGACGGAACTAGCGATCAATGAATGAGCACCGCCGCTAACCGCCAGGACGCCACCGGCCGCCTGCTTTGGACGGCTGGTGTGGTCGCCGGCGCAAGCCTCCCGCATTGGCCGACGCTGCCTCTATGGGCGCCCGTTCTGCTGTGTATGTGTATCGCATGGCGGCTGGCCGGCGATTTCGCGAACTGGCCGCTGCCGAACACGACGGTCCGAATCGGACTTGCCCTCATCGCGTTGGTTGCGGTCCTCGGTGAATACCACACATTGAACGGAGTCGAGGCGGGCAGCGCGCTGCTTGTTGTCATGGTGGCGCTAAAATTCCTCGAGACACGCACGAGTCGGGACCAGCTTGTGCTGATGATCATCTCGTATTTCCTGATATTTGCCGGTCTCCTTGGCCAGCGCAGCCTCGTCATCGTGCTCTATCTGCTCGGCTTCGTATGGTTTACGACCATCGGTCTGCTGCAACTAGGACGCCGTGGTCCATTGCTCGGCACGTGGGTGACCGCCAAGCTCGCAGGAAGACTCCTGCTACATGCGCTACCAATCATGCTCGTGCTGTTCGTGCTCTTCCCGCGGTTGCCGGGCCCTCTTTGGGCACTTCCTAGCGTCAACACGAGCGGACGTAGCGGCCTGTCCGATACGATGAGTCCGGGAGACCTCACCAATCTTGCCCTTTCAGACGAGGTCGCGTTCCGTGTCGAGTTCCATGATCGCCCACCGGGGCCTAGTCAACTGTATTGGCGGGGCCCTGTGCTGAGTAATTTCAACGGCCGGACTTGGTCCAGCGATGGTGTCCAACTTCGTGGTCGAATCGCCGACACACTGGAATACAGCGGCGACCCAATCAACTACCGGGTGATGCTGGAACCCAATGGGCGGCGCTGGATACTCGCGTTGGACATGCCGGCCAAGTGGCCGGACGGCGAAGGCATCCTGATGGAGAGTCATTACCAGCTTATACGCTTCCCGCGTTCCATTCGTTCGCGAGTAAATTACGAGCTGACCTCGTATCCCGCCTATCACGCCGGCGAGACATTAACAAATGCGCAGCGCGATGTTTATCTCGCTTTACCCGACGGCAGCAACCCGCGCAGCCGCGAGCTGGCGCAGCAGTGGCGCCAAGTCGATCAAGATCCAGCAGAGATCATTCGCAGTGCACTGAACCTCTTCCGGGCTGAGACCTTTTACTACACGCTCACACCACCGGCGCTCGGCGCGCACCCGGCCGATGAGTTCTTGTTTCAGACACGAGAAGGGTTCTGTGAACACTATGCCTCGGCGTTTACCGTTCTGATGCGCGCGGCCGGCATACCTGCCCGGGTCGTGACCGGCTACCAGGGAGGTGAGCTCAACGGGCTCGGTCAGTACTACATCATCTACCAGTCCAACGCACACGCCTGGACCGAAGTGTGGCTTGAGGGAGAAGGCTGGGTGCGTGTCGACCCGACCGCGGCAGTCGCACCCGAGCGGATTGAATTTGGCTTATCGGGCGGTTCGCTCGCCGGTCAGCGAGTTGCCGGCGGAGCATTCAGAAATTTTGTGTGGCTCAGAAACATGGCCCTGGCCTGGGACGCAGCGAATACCTACTGGAATGACTGGGTGTTAAGTTACGGCCCGGAACTGCAGAGAAACATACTACGCGCTTTAGGCATAGCTAGGCCCCATTGGACCAAGCTCATCAGCCTCACCGTCATACTCCTGATCCTGCTATTGGGCACCCTGATGGCCTACCTTGCGTGGACCTATCGGACAAATCGACCTGAAGATCCCGCAACGCGCTATTTCGGCAGTTTTTGCCGGAAACTGGGCCGCGCCAATGTCGCCCCGCGTCGTCCCACCGAGGGCCCTGTGGACTTCGGTCGGCGCGCTATTGAAGCCCTGCCCGACGCGTCCGTCAAGATCGAGGACATTACCGAAGCTTATGTCGGGATACGGTATGAGCCCGGGAGCGGCGCCGACGAGCTCGAGCGGCTCAAGCTACTGGTAAGGAGTTTCAAACCTAGCCCCGCCACCTGACACCGGCCGTCAAGACGCAGGTCGGGCGATGCGCCCATGTTCTCTGGTCGCCTGAAACTCAATCTTCGGCCAGCGCTCCTGAGTAAGATTCAGTCTCACCGAGCTCGTCGGCAAGAAAACCAGCTGCCCCGTATGGTCCAACGCAAGATTGCTCCTCAGTTTTCGCGAGAACTCATCGAGCATTCGATCATCCTCACAACGGATCCAGCGGACCGTGACGACGTTCACCGGTTCGAAAACGCACTCGACGCCATATTCGTCGCGCAGCCTGAACGATGCGACTTCGAATTGCAGCGGACCAATAGCACCGAGAATCAAATCATTACTAATCAGCGGTCGGAAGAGCTGCGTCGCACCCTCTTCGCATAGCTGATTGAGTCCCTTATTCAACGCTTTTAGTCGGAACGGGTCCGCAAGTACTGCCCGTCGAAAGAGCTCGGGAGCAAAATCAGGAATACCGATGAAGACCAGATTCTCGCCCTGTGAAAAACTGTCGCCAATATTGATCGTCCCATGATTGTGGAGGCCGATAATGTCGCCGGCGACAGCCTCCTCGACATGCTTCCGATCCGCAGCCATGAAGGTGATGGCTTCACCGACACGTACCTCGCGTTGCAGCCTCGTGTGGTAGAGACGCATACCCGGCCTATAAGTACCCGAACATACGCGCAAGAACGCTATCCGGTCTCTGTGAGAGGGATCCATGTTTGCTTGAATCTTGAAGACGAAGCCGCTCAGCTCTTTCTCGGTAGGCTCTACTGTTCGATCGACGGTCGCCCTCGGCTGCGGGGGCGGAGCTTCGGCCACAAACGCGTCCAACAACTCTTTTACACCAAAGTTATGGATAGCGGCGCCAAAAAACACGGGTGTCTGGCGCCCCGCGAGATATTGATCACGGTCAAAGCTCGGGCTTGCGCCGCGAATAAGAGCCACCTGTTCACGTAACTCATCCGCATCATCACCGAGTAGCTCGTCGACCTTCGACGAAGCCAAGCCGTCGACCCGGCGGGCAATGGAGACCCGGCTCGAATCACCGCGCTCATAGAGATACAGGCAATCGTCCAAGAGGTGATAGATACCGCGGAACTCGCGCCCCATCCCAATCGGCCAGGTAACCGGAGCGCAGTCTATCTTCAGCATCGTCTCTATCTCATCGAGCAGCTCCAGCGGGTCGCGTCCATCCCGATCGAGTTTATTGATAAAGCTCATGATGGGCGTAGTGCGCAGGCGACAGACCTCCATGAGTTTAATCGTGCGTTCCTCGACGCCCTTACCCGCGTCTATCACCATCAACGCACTGTCGACGGCGGTCAGCGTCCGATAAGTATCTTCCGAAAAATCTTCATGACCGGGCGTATCGAGTAGGTTGATGATTTTTCCGTCATAGGGAAACTGCATGACGGAAGAAGTGACGGAGATTCCCCGTTCTTGCTCAAGCTTCATCCAGTCAGCCCGCGCATGACGCTGCGCTTTGCGACCTTTGATCGTCCCGGCCATCTGGATAGCGCCGCCAAACAGGAGCAGCTTTTCGGTGAGCGTGGTCTTACCAGCGTCCGGATGCGAGATAATCGCGAACGTACGACGCTCCAGCTGCTCTGACATGGTTGAGAGAGGGCCTTGATTTGCGAGTCAGTGGATAGAACTTATCGAAACGGCATAGATGACTGCGTCCTGACGTCCATCGACTGCCTGATAATAGGACAGGTGAGTTCCAACTAACTTGAAGCCGACTGATTCGTATAGCGCGATCGCAATGTCGTTAGAGGGACGAACCTCTAGAAATACCTGTTCCACGCCGAGTTCGTCTGCTCTCAGCAACACTGAATTGAGTAATTGACGGCCGTAGCCCAGCCGCTGGCAGCTCGGGTGCACACAGATGTTGAGCAGATGCGCTTCAGTTCCGGCAACCGACATGATGCTGTAGCCGCTGACGACGCCTGACACTTCCAGCACCTGACTGTAATAGCCCGCAAGTAGACAGTCTCTAAAGATTCCGATGCTCCATGGAAACTGATAGCTCGACTTCTCGACCTCAGCCACTGCGTAGACATCGGCTGGGCTCATGGCTCGAGTTTGAGCTTGAGCTTCAGGTCGAATCGATGCGCTCATATTGCCGCTCGAAGAATTCGCCTTACGAGTTTGAGGTCTTCCCAGGCCTTGGCTTTCGCCGCTGGACTACGCAACAGGTAAGCCGGGTGGTAGCTAGCGACCAATGGCGTTTCCGGGTTGCCGAAGCCTAATTTCTGGCCTCGGAGCCTACCGATCGGCGCATCGGACTGCAACAGCCACTGCGCCGCAATGCGGCCGAGCGCGAGTATGACCTTGGGCTGTAGGAGCCGGATCTGGCGCTCCAGATAGGGTGTGCAGGCCGTCGCTTCCTCCGCTCGTGGGTCGCGATTGTTCGGCGGCCGGCACTTGAGAATATTGGCGATGTAAACTTTTTCGCGAGAGAGTTCGATAGCGCGGAGCATGGCGTCCAGGAGCTGTCCGGCTCGCCCGACGAAGGGTTCTCCGCTGCGGTCCTCCTCGGCGCCGGGCGCTTCCCCAATAATCAACAGGTCCGCCTCTTTATTACCCACACCGAATACAGTTTGAATTCGACCACGGTGAAGCCCACAGTTTGTGCAGGCTCGCACCTCGTCGGCCAACGCAGACCAATCGCGTTCAGTGATCGATGTCTCGTCATGCTCCGGACTCTCCTCGCGGCGCAACACCCACACAGGAATACCCATCGTCGCGAGATACTCGTTTCGGGCAGCGGTCATGTGCTCATCGCCCGGGGGGGCTTCCAATTACGGCGAAACCGCCGCCAGAGCCAAAGAAGGGGGCCAGTAGTAGCGTAGGTGAAGTACATTGCGAATAGAACAACGGGCGGGTTGAGGGAGACCAAGATCAATAACAAAGGAATCAGCAGTAAATTGCCATACCTGACGCGACTACTCAGGTTGAAGTCTTTGAAGCTCAGATAGCGAAGATTCGACATCATCGCCAGTCCGCCGAGTGCGGTCACGGCCAGACCCATGACGAGCGCCAAAAGGCCGCCGATATCGTATTCGATACTCATCCAGACTGTAGCGGCTATACCGGATGCCGCAGGCGGGCTCGGTAGTCCCTGAAAGAAGTGTTTATCGTTAATCGCCGTGCTGGTATTGAATCTCGCGAGACGAAATGCGGCGGCCACAGTGAAGAGGAACGCGGCCAGCCAGCCCAACCTGCCCCACAGGGCCGCGTATTCGGGAAGTCGCTCAATGCCCCACTGATAGATGACGATGGCCGGCGCCAGGCCGAACGACACCATGTCGGCCAAGCTATCGAACTCCTTACCGAAATCACTCTCGGTACTGGTCATTCGCGCGACACGGCCATCGAGGCCGTCTAAAAACATCGCCATATAGATCGCCCACGCGGCACCGAGAAAATTGCCGTCGATAGCAGCGACGATAGAGTAGAAACCCGCGAACAGCGCGCCGGTCGTGAGAAGATTCGGTAACAGGTAGATCCCTCTGCGACGAGAGCTAACCATTGGATCGTTGGACATCGTCGATCAATCGCCAAATAACCACTCGTGTGATGCTGCGGCAATTGGCCAGCCGACGCAATGCTTTCTTCACCAGGGTTTGAGACACGAGTGGTCCAACAAGGTTATATTGATGAGTTCAGCGAGTCGTGAAACGGTTGACCGCTAAGCTATGCGACTAACAGATTTCCCCCTCAAGACCTTCAAGGAGGTGCCGGCAGAAGCAGAAGTTATCAGCCACCAACTGATGCTGCGAGCCGGCCTGATCAGGCGCCTGGCGTCGGGTCTCTACACCTGGCTCCCGCTTGGTTTGCGTGTGTTACACAAGGTTGAGGCGATCATTCGCGAGGAAATGGATCGCGCCGGGGCCCTGGAACTTCTGATGCCCATGGTGCAGCCCGCTGAGCTCTGGCGAGAATCAGGACGCTGGAAAGAGTACGGCCCGGAGCTGTTACGCCTGAACGATCGACACCAGCGTGAGTTCTGTCTAGGCCCGACTCACGAAGAGGTCATCACGGATATTGCCCGCAGCGAACTCAGGAGCTACCGGCAGCTACCCGTAATCTACTATCAGATTCAAACGAAATTTCGGGATGAAATCAGACCGCGGTTCGGGGTTATGCGCGCACGCGAGTTCACGATGAAGGACGCGTACTCCTTCCACCTGGACGAGGCTTCCCTTCTTGAAGGTTACGAGAAGATGCGCGTCGCTTACGAACGGATCTTCACGCGGCTACAGTTGGAGTTTCGGATCGTCCAGGCGGACCCCGGCGCGATAGGCGGCAACCGCTCGGAAGAATTCCATGTCCTTGCCGAGTCGGGGGAAGACGCGATCGCCTATTGCGAAGCCGATGGCTACGCCGCGAACGTCGACACGGTAGCAATTCCAGCCGTAGGCGGCCCACGCGGTGAGGCGAAGACTGACCTCGAGTTGGTGCAGACGCCCGCAGTACGCACGATCGATGCGCTCAGCGCCTTCTTGAACGTAGAACCGGCTGACTGCCTGAAGACACTAGTTGTTCAGGGAACGGATGCGCCGGCTGTCGCGTTGCTGCTGTGCGGCCACCACGAACTCAATCGCATCAAAGCGGAGGCGCTGGAGAGCGTTGCCCGACCGTTAAGAATGCTCCGAGCAACAGAAGTACAAGCAGCGACGGGCTACGAACCAGGGTTTCTCGGCCCGAAGGAACTGGAGATCCCGATCGTCGCCGACCGAGCGGCCGCCGTCTTGAGCGACTTCGTCTGCGGTGCAAATCAGACCGATTATCACTTCCGCGGCGTCAACTGGGGCCGAGATCTTCCAGTTCCTGCGACCGCAGACCTGCGCAATGCGGTTGCCGGGGACCCGAGCCCAGCGGGTGGTGGCCTTCTGGCTGTTAAGCGAGGCATTGAAGTCGGTCACATCTTTCAACTCGGAACCAGATACAGTGACGCCATGGAAGCGACGGTGCTTAATAAGGATGGCAAAGCCTGCGCCATGCAGATGGGCTGCTACGGCATCGGCGTCACGCGCATAGTCGCAGCGGCGATCGAACAGAACAATGATGATCACGGGATCGTCTGGCCCGAGGCAATCGCGCCCTTCGATGTCGTTTTGGTCCCCATCAACATGGACAAATCCTACCGGGTCAAGGAAGCAGCCGATTCACTCTATCAGGAGTTGCAGGACGCCGGTTTCGACGTGCTGCTGGACGATCGCCCGCACAGACCAGGGGTGAAATTCGCCGATGCCGATCTGATAGGCATACCCCATCGACTGGTAATCGTCGAGAAGGCATGGGACGAGGGCAAGATCGAATACAAGGCGCGCCGGGCCACCGACGCCGAGATGATCCCTGTCGAGACCGTGACGAAGTTTCTCGCGGAGACTCGGCAATGCTGAACATTTGCCACACCGACACGCCGATGATCGACAGGGAAGTTGGTCGGTGCAAGCCGATGGCGTTGCTGCTCGTGCTCTGCCTGCTCACGAGCACGGGCTCGGGGCAGGGCCTGCGAACCGGGGCTGCTAACGCAAACGTCGATCCTCAACTCAGGGCAGTTCTGCTCGAAGCCGTCGCGAGCGCCGACAGTTTCGACGATCGGTTTGCTGCGGAGGTATGGCTCACAGACATGTCGCAGCGTCTCGCAAGCCAAGTGCCGGACGTCGATGAACGCCTGCAGATTCTCCGCACGGTCCACCAGGAAGCCACGCGAAGCAATATCGCCCCCGAGCTCGTTTTGGCAGTAATCGACGTTGAGAGTAACTTCGACCGTTTTGCCATTTCATCGAGCAGTGCGCTCGGCCTCATGCAAGTGATGCCGTTCTGGGTCGATGAGTTGGGCGGCGGTAGTCACAGCGAGCTGCTCGATGTCCAGTACAACCTGCTGCTCGGCTGCCAAATTCTAAAGTACTACCTGGACATGGAGAACGGCGAGCTCGTGCGCGCTCTCGCCCGCTATAACGGCAGCTTGGGCCGCCGCGTTTACGCCGACCGTGTCATCGATGCACTGCGCTCCAAGTGGTATCGAGCTTAACAGCCGTTGTGTTTTCGCTAGAGTGCCACGTGCGGTTAAGGTAAATCGGGCAGGCTAGAGCGTCTGGAACCGGGGACCAACGGGTTCGTTCCACTCCACCAGCTTAACGCCCGAGACCTGCGCGCCCGAAGGGCCAGTCCATAACCAACGGCACATCTCGGCAACGGCCTCCGGCGATCCCGCAATAACGACTTCGACCCGCCCGTCGGCAAGATTCTTAGCCCAGCCGCGCAGCTGCAGTCGTTGCGCTCGCTCTGCCGCCGTCGCCCGAAACCACACGCCCTGCACCCGGCCATGGACGAGGCAACGCACTGCTTGCTCGTCGGCACTCACGAGCGAACGGTCAATTGTCGGCGGACTGACTCGCGACCTGGCTAGCTTGCAGCGCATCTACGGCGCTGTTTTTGGCGCGAACAGCGTTGGTCCGCGCCATACCGAATGAACGAGCACGAATCTGCGCCTCCGCCTCGTCCAGGTAACGTCTGGCCTCACTCAGCGAGCGTGGTGAAAGCCTTAGCGCGTCAGCATCTTCAGCCGCTGCGATCGCTTGGCGCGCATCACTCATCTCCTGAACCGGAGGAGACGTGGCGCAGCCGGTCACGAACACAGCTACCAGCAGCGCCAAAAATCGAGTCGTGACTCGTGTGTGAATCATTCTTATTCTTAAGCTTCCGAACGGGAGCAACGTAACAGGGGGCTCTCACAGCCGTCAAGCCGCGCGAAAAAAGCCTGGCAAGCCGCCGCGAGAATTTCTAGACTGCTGGTCTCAGCGACTCGATCAGTTTGCGGCGAACCAGCACAATAGCCTCGTATAAACAGGAATTTACTGATGAATGCTACAATTTACCATAACCCAAAATGCTCCAAATCCCGGGCCACAAAGGTGCTTCTGGAAGCCATGGGCGTGGAGCTTGAGGTCATCGAATATCTTAAGACTCCGCCCTCGAGAGAGACACTGTTTCGCCTGCTAACGAAGCTCGGACTTGACCCGCATGACCTCGTGCGTACCACCGACGCTGATTTCAAGGCTGCGAACGTCGATCTGCAGACGGCGACCAACGAACAGATTGTCGATCTGATGACCACTCACCCGCAGCTGATCCAGCGCCCGATCGTCGAAGTAGCGCACGCTGCTCGCATCGGACGTCCGCCGGAGTCGGTGTTGGAACTATTCGAATGACGGCCCAAATCCTGCTGCTGTATTACTCCCACGAAGGTCGCACGGCTGAACTCGCCAGACATGCAGCGCGAGGTGTCGAAGCCGCCGACGCCGAAGCGATGCTGCGAACCGTACCGCGGGTATCCTCAGTGGCGGAAGCCGTGGAGCCAGCTGTGCCCGAGGCCGGAGCGCCCTACGCCTCGCTCGAGGATTTACGAGCCTGCGATGGCTTGTTACTTGGTAGCCCGACCCGCTTCGGCAACATGGCAGCGCCGCTGAAGTACTTTCTGGACGGCACGAGTGGACTCTGGCTCGATGGTTCTCTCGTCGATAAGCCTGCCGGCGTCTTCACTTCGACTAGCAGCCTGCATGGCGGACAGGAAACCACACTGCTGACGATGGTGCTGCCGCTGATTCACCATGGCATGATCTGGGTAGGCATCCCCTATACCGACGCCTCGATTCGAGAGACGCGTACTGGGGGCGGTCCCTATGGTGCATCTCATCTGGCTGCGCCATGGAATGAGTCCCTTTCCCAGCACGAACGTGATCTTGCCCATGCGTTGGGTAAACGGGTGGCTAGACTGGCACAGATGCTCGCGGTCTCCAGGGCATGACGCTTGCTGAATCGCGATCGTTATTCCGATCGCTCGTCTGGATTTGCCATGTCACGCTGGTCGTGGCAATAGCGTCGTGGCTCCTAGTGCTGCCACTCCATCGACCGTGGCCGATCGTACTATTCGCGCTGCTCATCGCCCCGCTCCTGATCGCGACTCGGGGTATGTACGCCGATCGGCGCTACACCTATCAGTGGCTGAGTCTCGTCCTCGTGATCTGTATCGGCGCCGGTATCGTCGAAGTGGTTGCGTCGCAGCGCACCGCCTCGGCAGCCGTCGTCGTGATGCTGGCGGCGCTCGCCGAACTACTGATCCTGCCGACTCTGATCAGGAACGCTCCGTCATCGCGGCGCGAATAAACGGGATCGTCAACTTTCGCTTCGCCACCAGCGACGCGGTGTCGAGTTCGTCCAACCACTGACAGATCGCTCCCATATTCCTGCTGACACGCGCCAGTAGATATCGGGCAGCCGCATCCCTCAGGTCCAAACCGCGCGCGTTCGCGTGCCCCTGCAGAGCGAGAAGCAGCCGCTCGTCGTTGAGCGGCCGCAGTTGGTAGACCGCCGCCCCGCCGGCGCGAGAGGCAAGATCAGGCAACGAAAACTGCGTATTCGCCGGCGCCCGGCGGGCGGCAAAGATCAGGTGGCCCCGTTCGGCCTGCATCCGGTTATAGAGCCCGAACAACGCTTGATCCCAGTCCGCATCGCCACTGACCGCGTCGACATCATCCAGGGTGAGCATGTCGAGCGTCTCCAGTCCCTGCAAGACTTCGGCGCCCGATGCCTGCGCCGCACGGAGTGGCAGATACATGACCCGCTGAGCGGTGATGCCGGCGCAGGTAGCCTGCAACAGGTGGCTCTTACCGGATCCTTCCGGGCCCCAAAGCCAAAGTATTTCAGGATCACTACCGGATCTCAGCGCCTGGAGGTGCGCGACGACGGCGTCGTTCTCACCCCGGACAAAGGTTTCGAACCGGCTATGCTTCCCGAGTACCAGCGGCAATGGAATCTGAGCCATGGCGTCAGTGTGTGGCGGTGAACTCGCCGTGAGTGCTACGCCAGGCCCGTTTACTCCAGCCAACTACATAGTTCAGACCGCTGGTGATGCTGGTAAAGGTGACGGCCGCACCGAGCGTTATCAAGAAAAATTGTGGCGGCCATTGAAACGCTGCACCGGTCAGTGTGAACAATACGAAACTGAGCTGACAGGCAGTATTGAGCTTGCTGATCAGGGTTGGCTCACCGCGGGCGGAGCCAATCAGCAACTGGTAAGTCACCGCACCGGAGACAATCACGAGGTCCCGCATGACGACCAAGACGGTCAGCCCCAGCGGCACCAGTCCTAGATAGGTTAATGTCAGAAACACGCTAACAATCAACAACTTATCCGCTGTCGGATCGAGCACACTGCCGATCGGCGTACGCCAGTCGAAGGTTCGCGCGAGCAGACCATCCAACGCGTCTGAGAAACCGGCGATCGTTATCAAACTCAGCGCCGCAAGAAACTGCTCTCGCAACAGCACCACCACAATGGGCCCGACGAGCAGCACGCGAAAAACGCAGATCGCGTTCGGCAGCCACCTGAACGTCATCATGTGGGCTAGTGGGTTAGCGTGAACGTGAGTTGATTGTCGTTCGCTGCCTGACCGAGCGGTCCGGCAGTCGGTGTCAGTATCGTGCTGAGTTGCAGCACCCGTTCTAGAACAGCTGTACGACCACGAGCACGGACTCGTATCGAAAGTGCACCGTCCACGAACTCCTCGGTTCCGACAGACTCAAGCATACTGAGTGACTCCAGGTAACGCATGACGCGGCCATAGTCATCGAGCGTTTCGACACCCAGCACCGTGATCAGTGTCGCGCTAATACCGCCGAATGTGCTGAATTCCGCCGCATAGAAGTCTGCCACGCGATCGAGTCCGTCCCGCATTGAAGTACCGTTCAGCGCGAACTGCTTTCCGTCTTTAAGCAGCCTCCATTGAATGTGGACTCCAGACCCCGTCACTCGAGCACTCCCGCTCAACACCGCGTCCGCTCCATAGCGAATCGACGCCTGATCCACTTGTTGGGTGAACCCGCCCCAGATATCGATAAAGCTCAACGCACTCATATCCTGCAGATCCATCAACGGCAGCGACAAAGGCAAGCCACGCTCTTCTGCAACCGTCGTCAATTCTTCCCGAAAGCGCGCCTGCAACTCCAGGAACTCCGGGCTCATGTCGGTAAACGCTTCGCCAGCAGAGAGTATGCCCCGTTCGCCTTGACCGGCATCGATCGCCAGCCATAGCAGCGTCAACGGCCGCTCGGGACCCCAGATCGGTTGATTAAGCGCGACCAGTGCCGCTTTGATCGCACGCTCGTCAAAAGTGACCAACAGCGTCTCGATATCCACCGCACCGATCTGCACAACAAAATCGCCCGCATTTTGTAGCAGATCCGCTAGAGCTGGCTCCAACGCAGCATCGAGTCGACCCGTCACTCTGGACAACAGCTGACCCATCGCGAAACGAGTCTCATCCGCCCGTGTCCGGGGGACCTGGCCCGGGGCCAGCTCCAGGCTGCGGGTCACAGTGACGGTGTAGAGATTCTCGACGATTGCCGCGGACAGGCCCGCGCAGCTAAACCCTATGACAGCAGCGACGACGGTCACCAAGCCGGCCCTGGCCACACGGTCCATTTGCTTGAATCGGATCATCGCTGTCCACTGTAGAATGACCGGCTTATTATACCGGCCTGAGCCCTGATCCCTGCCGTGCTCGAGAAGGAAATCATGACAGCGAAGGAATCACTCACGTATAAGGGCGCCGGCGTGGATATCGATGCTGGGCAGGAACTCGTGAGCCGCATCAAAGACGCGGTCGCTCGAACTTCGCGCCCGGAAGTCCTTGGCAGTCTCGGTGGATTCGGTGGGCTGTTCAAGCTGGCCGCCGACCGTTACAACGCCCCGGTGCTCGTGTCCGGGACCGACGGCGTCGGCACAAAGCTGAAACTGGTTCTCGAACATGATGCTCATGACGAGATCGGTATCGACTTGGTGGCCATGTGTGCGAACGATGTGATCGTTCATGGCGCTGAACCGCTGTTTTTCCTTGACTATTACGTCACGCCGCATCTGGATTTGGAGATCGCGGCGCGGGTAATTAACGGAATCGCTCGTGGTTGTGAACTCGCGGGGGCCGCGTTGATCGGCGGCGAGACGGCTGAGCATCCCGGCATGCACGCTGCTGGAGAGTATGACCTGGCAGGGTTTTGTGTCGGCGTGGTTGAGCAAAGCAAACTCGTGGATGGCGCTACGATCCGCCCCGGAGACAGTGTGATCGGTCTCGCCTCATCCGGCCCGCATGCCAACGGTTTCTCGCTGATCCGACAGGTATTGGAGCGATTCCCGAATGCCCGCGAGATCGAGCTTGCGGGCCAGCCGTTGATGGGGCAGCTGCTTCAGCCCACGCGCATCTACGTTCGGGCGATTCTCGATCTACTCGCCCAGACCGAAATCAAGGGAATCTCCCATATCACCGGAGGTGGCCTGACGGAAAATATCCCGAGGGTGTTGCCGAGCGGACTCGGCGTTGCCCTACGGCAGGCAAGCTGGCGCACGCCCGCCGTCTTTACGTGGCTCGAAGAAGCCGGCGTGTCCAGAGTAGAGATGCTGCGGACGTTCAACTGCGGGGTCGGCATGGTCGTGATCGTCGCTCGAAAACACGTGGAGTTGGCACTATCTACGCTTACGCACAGCGGCGAACAGGCCTGGTTGATCGGTGAGGTCATAGCCGACTCCGCGAAGCAGGTAACCGTCGATTGACGCATCGCCGCCCTCTCAGGCTAGTCGTATTGATCTCCGGACCGGGTACGAATCTTCAGGCGCTCATTCACGCTCAGCACGCGGGCGAACTGGATGCCGAGATCCAAGCTGTCTTCAGCGACCACATCGACGCGCAGGGTCTTGAGCGGGCAAGACGCGCAGATATCGATGCCCGGTACATTAACCCGGCGGACTACGATGATGGCGCCGCATTCGATGCAGCCCTGGCGCAAGAGATACTCGTCTACGACCCGGACCTAGTGGTCCTGGCAGGGTTTATGCGTATTCTGAGCCCAAGCTTCGTCGAAACGTTTGCTGGGCGCATGCTGAATATTCACCCATCGCTGCTACCGCGTTTCAAAGGGCTCGATACTCACCGTCGGGTCCTGCAGGCGGGTGAGCGCTTCCACGGCGCGACCGTTCATTTCGTGACCAAGGATATGGATGGGGGCCCCAGCGTCATTCAGTACCGGATTCAGGTTCGGACCAAGGACACCGCGACCTCGCTCAAAGACAGAGTCTCTCAGGGAGAGCACATAGTTCTGCCTCGAGCCGTTGCCTGGTTCGCCGAGCAGCGCTTGAGCGTGAATGATGGAGCGGTCATGCTTGACGGCAGACAGCTGATGCAACCGGTATTGGTGGAAGGAGAAGTTTGAGGGTGAAGACTCATACGACTCGGCTTGTCTTTCGAGTCGCTGGTTTGCTGGTCAGCGCGGCCTGGCCGGGCATCACCCCGGCAGCCCCTGACCCTGCCATTCACGCCTATACAGCTGTCTATCAGATCCAATACAAGGGCAGAACGGTCGGCACCTCGGAGTTCTCAGTCCGTTACGATTCGAATAGCGGTGTCTATCAATTCAGCTCAAGCTCCGCTTTGCGAGGACTACTAAAATTCTTCGTTGCCCCGCAAGCCATCGTCGAGCGCAGCGAGTTCGTCTCCGAGGGCGGCAAAATCACGCCGCTGGAGTTCTGGTATGAGGATGGCAGCCGACGGGGAAAGGACAATTTTCACATCCTGTTCGATTGGGATAAGGGGCTCGCCATCGCCGAAACAGAAGACGGACGGAGAGAGTTCCCGATACCGCATGGAACACTCGATCGCGGCACTTTGCAGATTCAACTGATGCTGGATATGGCACGGGCCGGTCAGTTGGGCAGCTACACGCTCGCTGACGATGACGGCCTAAGAATCTATGATTATCGGGCCGCCGCTAACACGCTACTGGAAACACCGTTCGGGAAACTAGCAACGCAGGCGCTGATTCAGGAACGTGCGGGGTCTTCACGGCAATTATTGTTGTGGGCCGCACCCGAACTTCATTATTTGCCGGCACGAATCGAACAGCAACGCGACGGTGAGAGTCGAACGGTGTTGTTATTGGAATCCGTCGAGTGGCTCGACGCCCCAGGAAAGTAGCAGGTTACACAAGAGACCCCAGACGGCACAATACTGTGTTAAGAATCGCTCAAAATGCTCGGGTACCAGCATGGACTGCGCTTTCTCTCCGATTCTTTCCTTGTCTTGCACTCGCCTGAGTGTTTTTCGATCGCGTGCCGGCTGTTCTTAGGTTTTCGCTAACGTCACTCCGCGTTGACCCTGATACTTCCCGCCACGATCCAGATAACTGGTCTCACAAACGTCGTCGGCTTCGAAAAAGATCATCTGAGCAACACCTTCATTGGCGTAGATTTTGGCGGGTAATGGTGTCGTGTTGGAGAATTCCAGCGTAACGTGCCCTTCCCATTCGGGTTCCAGTGGTGTCACGTTGACGATGATTCCGCAGCGCGCATAGGTCGACTTTCCCAGACAGATCGTCAACACGGTTCGCGGAATTCGAAAATATTCCACCGTTCTGGCCAGGACGAACGAGTTCGGCGGAATAATGCAGATATCAGAGCGCTTAGCGACAAAGCTCGACTCGTCGAAATGCTTCGGATCTACGACCGCGGAATTGATGTTCGTGAAGACTTTGAAATCGGCGGCACATCGAACATCGTAGCCATAGCTCGACGTACCGTAGGAGATGACGCGTTCGTTATTGACCTCGCGGATTTGATCGCGTTCAAAGGGTTCGATCATGTTGTGTTCGGCGACCATGCGTCGAATCCAACGATCAGATCTGATACTCATCCGCCTTCCTCGACGGTGATGGTAGGAAACAAATTACTATAGTCCTTGGCCGTCGCTGCCAGTTGCCCCGCGGCGCGCAGCGCGATCCGGCGATAAGCCCGGGCGATTGCGCCGTCAGGCTCGGCGACGACGCTGGGTGTTCCCTGATCAGTCTGTTCGCCGATGAGCCGATTTAGCGGCAACTCCCCCAACAACGGTACCTCGTACTCTGCCGCCAGGCGCTCACCGCCAGCCTGGCCGAAGATCGGGTCCTCGTGCCCGCAACTCGAACAGACATGAATACTCATGTTTTCCACGATGCCCAAGATCGGTACGTTGACTTTCCGGAACATCTCGAGTCCCTTGCGTGCGTCAGCCAATGCGATCTCCTGGGGCGTCGTCACGATAATCACACCGCTAACCGGAACGCGCTGTGAAAGCGTGAGTTGAATATCACCCGTACCTGGCGGCATATCGACGAGCAGATAGTCCAGCTCCCCCCAGTGGGTATCGGTAAGCAGCTGATTCAGCGCCGATGTCACCATCGGGCCACGCCATACCATGGGTTGTCGGTCATCCACCAGAAAGCCGATCGACATCGCTTTGACACCATGTGCTTGCAGAGGCTCGAGCGTCTTACCGTCTTCAGTCGTTGGCCTTTCACCGCTCAGGCCCAGCATTCTGGGCTGGCTGGGTCCATAGATGTCGGCGTCCAGAATGCCGACGCTCGCGCCTTCCTGAGCCAGTGCGAGGCAAAGATTGACCGCCACGGTCGATTTTCCGACCCCGCCTTTGCCGGAGGCGATGGCGATGACATTACTGATCCCCTCCAGCGGCTTCATCCCATGCCGCACCGAATGAGGCTGAATAGACCAGGTCACGGAGAACTCGGGCGGCACTGGTAGATCGAGTGCGTCACAGTGTGCTGTCAGGGCTGCGACCAGATCCGGGCCGCTACGCGCGGCAGGAAATCCCAACTGGATACTCACCTGCGGAGCAGCCGGGTCTCCGCCTATCGCGAACGTACTGCCGCTTTCCCCGAGCGGCAACGCGGTCTGCGGGACGATGAACTCGCCGAGGTGCTTTTGCAATGTCGCCAAGGCTGCCTGGCTCATCCTGCGGTCCTTCCTGTGAACGGGCGCGATTGTACCCTATAGCTCAGTAAATCCGGGCTTCCAGACATTTTGACTCGGCCATGAAACCTGTGAGGCACGTTCCATTTTTGACAAAACCCCTCTGGCATAATTGTCGCAGATTCAGTGACTCAGCGACTATGCGGGATACGCCCCGCCCGCGGGGGTGGGAGACTATCCCCGCGCTCGGACATTTATGAACTTTATCAGCGCATTAAAGGCAGACCGACTCATCACCCAGATCCGGGGCGAAGTCGATCCTGCTTCAGGCAATGCCAAGAAGGCGCTTGAAAAACTCCATCAGATCGGTGCGGCGGCGGTTCCCAAGATACTCCAGGCGCTAGGTGCCACCGATAAGCGGCAGACCGTTGAGTTCGTCGATGTCCTCACGAAACTCGTCAACGAGAAGACCCTGCCGATCATCTTGCAGGGATTAGCCGACTCGAATCCGAAAACCGTCACGGGCGCGACCTGGGCACTCTCGTCCAGTCGTGGTTACAACCCCAATCGGCTTGTTAAGCTCCTCGGGGAAGACATCTATTCCAAATCGGCCATCGTGGATATTCTGCTTGCTCACAAAAACCGGTTGAGTGTTAACAATCTCCTCGCTCAGGTGTACGAGCTTCAGCCCAGCGAGAAAACAGCGGTGTTCAAGATCGTGCAGGACCTTGCCACCGAGACCCAGGTGCCGGAGCTGCTGGCCCGGATGAACGGTAAGGATCCCGCGGTCAAGATGCACTTGATCAACGTCGTCGCTCAGTTCGACCGCGACGATGTTCAACGCGCACTGCAGGCGTGTTTGACGGACGAAAACAAAATGGTCAAGCAAGCGGCGCTCACCGGATTATCCGAACTGAAGAGCACCACAGCTATCGAGGCGATCTGCGCGCTGCTCCTAGACCCCGATGTGGATGTGATCAACAG